>NZ_NCUK01000002.1:0-281 GCF_002096445.1 Streptococcus oralis subsp. oralis | reverse complement strand
TTATCCTTATGACTAGTCTTAACCTTCTCATAAACGTGTTCTGTGTCGCCGTTTGGAAGTTTCTTAGTCTCTACGAAGCGGTAACCTGGAATATCCTTCTTAGGTTGTTCGCCGTCTTCGCTTGGATAACCTGGAATGTCATTGCCTTCCTTATCCTTATGACTAGTCTTAACCTTCTCATAAACGTGTTCTGTGTCGCCGTTTGGAAGTTTCTTAGTCTCTACGAAGCGGTAACCTGGAATATCTTTCTTAGGTTGTTCGCCGTCTTCGCTTGGATAACC
>NZ_NCUK01000012.1:300000-447849 GCF_002096445.1 Streptococcus oralis subsp. oralis | reverse complement strand
TTTTTTTAACCGCAATACACCATAGTCCGTACGGGATTCGAACCCGTGTTACCGCCGTGAAAAGGCGGTGTCTTAACCCCTTGACCAACGGACCTTGAGCTTTTCAACTCTTTCTATTATACCTACTTTTTTACCTTTGTCAAGGACTTTTTTCCGTGAATTTAATTTTTTCTTTTCTTCACTAACTTAACTACTGCTTCTGTTCGTGCAGTGTGGGGAAACATATCGACTGACTGGATATACTGGAGATCATAAACTTTTACCAGTTTAACCAAATCTCGTGCCAAGGTCGAAACATTGCAGGATACATAGACCATTTTTTCTGGGACATAGGTCAGAATGGTTTCCAACAGCTTATCATCTAAGCCTGTACGAGGAGGGTCGACTATCAAGGCATCTGCTCGGTAGCCTTCTTTATACCAGCGTGGAATAATCTCTTCAGCTGTTCCCGCTTCGTAATGGGTATTGTCAAACCCCATTCTCTGAGCATTTCGCTTGGCATCTTCAATGGCTTCTGGAATAATATCCATTCCTCTGAGACTCTTGACCTTATTTGCGAAGGCAAATCCAATCGTCCCAACACCGCAATAGGCATCGATCAGATGATCCTCTTTGCTGACATCCAGAGCCTTAACTGCTTCACTATAGAGAATTTCTGTCTGCTCAGGATTAAGCTGGTAAAAAGCTCGAGGGGAGAGAGAAAACTCATAGTCGAGTACTCCTTCTTGAATACTCTCTTGGCCCCAGATAATTTCCGTCTTTTCACCATAGATTTCACTTGTTTTCGCTGTATTTGTATTGACTGCAACTGTGACGACTTCTGGAAAATCTTTAACTAAGTCTTTTACTAGCTGGGTTAAATTAAGCTGGCGATTTGTGACAATGATAATCTGGACTTGTCCCGTTTTTCTTGCTCGACGTACCATGATAGTACGAACGCCTAACGTTTTTCTCTCATCTGTAATTGGAATTTGGTGGTAAGTAAGAAGTTCAGCTAGGCAATTCGCTATTACTTGGGTTTCCTTATCTTGTACCAAGCAATCTTTTAACTCTACGAGGTAATGAGAGTTTTGCGCATACAAACCTGCCTTGACCTGATTTTTAAATTTTCGAGTCTGGAATTGAAGCTTAGCACGGTAGTACTTTGGTTCCTGCATTCCGATAGTTGGACGGATTTCATAGTTTTC
The DNA here is from genome assembly GCF_002096445.1 of Streptococcus oralis subsp. oralis. Classification (GTDB taxonomy): domain Bacteria; phylum Bacillota; class Bacilli; order Lactobacillales; family Streptococcaceae; genus Streptococcus; species Streptococcus oralis_N. The sequence continues at coordinate 446,662 of NZ_NCUK01000012.1, read as the reverse complement.
ATATCCTGCAGGAGCAAATTTTTTCAGGGCTTGATGGAGCAGATCCGTTTTGAACTCTAACTGTTTATCGTAGTGGAGGTGCATGATTTGGCAACCACCACATTCATTATAAATCGTACAAGCTGGCACGACTCGAAATTTAGACTTCTTATTAACCTTTAGTAATTTGGCTTCAACAAAGTTACGTTTAATAGAAGTAATTTGACAATAGATGTCTTCTCCTTTGAGGGCGCCTGGCACAAAAACGAGGGTTTTCTGATAGAAACCGATTCCCTCACCATTGATGCCCATCCGCTTGATTTTTAAAGGTATTTTTTGTTTGACTTTCAGATTCATACCCCTATCTTATCACATTTTAGGGTATAATAGAACTATGAAAATCACAAAACTTGAAAAGAAAAAACGTCTCTACTTGATGGAGTTAGATGGACAGCAAACCTCTTATATCACGGAAGATACCATTGTCCGTTTTATGCTATCTCGAGATAAGGTCATTAGTAAAGAGGAACTTACCGAGATTCAGGACTTTGCCCAGTTCTCTTATGGTAAAAATCTCGCTCTCTACCATCTATCATTTAAAGCTCGAACCGAAAAGGAAGTTCGCGAGTATCTGAAAAAGTATGATCTTGATGAAAAAATCACTAGTCAAGTTATCGCTAATCTTAAAGAAGATAACTGGATTAATGATCGTCAGTATGCCTACTCTATCATCAATGCCAATCAACTTTCTGGAGATAAGGGACCTTATGTGCTAGCTCAAAAACTGTCTCAAAAAGGAATTGACAAATCAACTATTGAAGAGGTTTTAAAGGATTTTGATTTTTCAGAGGTTGCTCAACGTGTAGCGGAGAAACTTCTTAAAAAATACACGGGAAAGCTTCCCGCTCGTGCCTTGCAAGATAAGATCATTCAAAACTTGACGAACAAAGGCTTCTCCTATTCTGATGCTAAAAATGCTTTTGATGACTTGGATAGTCAAGTCGACCAAGAAACGACTCAAGAGCTCATTTTTAAAGAACTGGATAAACAATATGCTAAATACGCTCGCAAATATGAAAGTTACGAACTAAAACAGCGTTTAACCCAAGTTTTAGCTCGAAAAGGCTATGATTTTTCGGATATAGCCAGCGCTCTCAGAGAATATCTTTAACATTTTCAGGTAAAATTCAAAAAAATTAGACCGATTTATGATATAATAGTAAACGATAAACTTATAAATTGTAGAAAGTTGGTTAGTTATGAAACTTCCAAAAGAAGGCGACTTTATTACAATTCAAAGTTATAAGCATGATGGGAGTCTTCACCGTACTTGGCGGGACACCATGGTACTAAAAACAACAGAGAACGCTATTATTGGCGTCAACGACCACACACTTGTTACCGAAAGTGACGGTCGTCGTTGGGTGACTCGAGAACCGGCTATTGTTTACTTTCACAAAAAATATTGGTTTAATATCATTGCCATGATTCGTGATAATGGGATTTCCTACTATTGCAATATGGCCAGCCCCTACTATCTAGATGAGGAAGCCCTGAAATACATTGATTATGATTTGGATGTCAAGGTTTTCACTGATGGTGAAAAGCGTCTCTTGGATGTTGAAGAGTATGAGCGCCATAAACGCAAAATGAAGTATTCTGATGATTTAGACTATATTTTGAAAGAGCATGTTAAAATCCTTGTTGATTGGATCAACAATGGACGCGGTCCTTTCTCAGAGGCCTATGTCAACATTTGGTACAAACGCTACATAGAACTAAAGAATCGGTAAAGTTGTCAAACCGGGGTGAGAGCCCTGGTTTTTTATTTGAAAAACCCAGCCTAGAAGCTGGGTTAATTGCTATATATCTAATTTAGTGACAGTAAACTTGATATGGGAATAATCTTTTTCAACATCCTTATCTAACAGGAAAGCCGTGGCATCCTTCTTAACCTGAACAAGATCAATGTTCTGGGCTTGAGCTGCATAGACGCATCCACAATAGCATTGACGATAGATATCATACTCCTCGCACATCTCCACTGAACGTTTGTAACCTTGATTTTTCTTGAAATCACTTGGAAGATAGTGGGTGGTATAAATCTTTTGCACATCAATTCCGATGCTGTTGATGGTTTGAGAATTCTTATGGGGACTGATGGTCAAGGCTGAACCAAAGTAGTCAAAGCCCAAATCCATAGCCACTTGCGCTGTTTTGTCCAGACGGTAGTCAAAACAAACCTTGCAACGGTCGCCACCCTCAGGTTCTTCTTCCAGTCCTCTGACTAACTTCCGGTATTCATTTGGTTCGTAGGGAGCTTCAAGGTACTGGACCGTATTGCCTGTTCGCTCATTGAAATCACTGACAAATTTTTTTGTAACGTAAGCCCGCTTGTGGTATTCTGCCTTGGGATGGATATTGGAATTGGCAAAATAGATGGTCACATCAGCGTATTTGGTCAGGTACTCTAGGGTGTAGGTACTACAAGGAGCACAGCAGACATGCATAAGAATAGTTGGACGTTGCTCATTTTTTTCCCAAACCTGAACCATTTTCTGCATAACACGGTCATAATTAATCTTCTGATTGGGATTCATCTTGCTCAGAATTTCTTCTACATCGATCATGTTCTTCTCCTTTTTCTAGTCTTATTTTATCATATAAGTTAGGAGAGCTCAAATCTATTTAGAATAGAAAACCTTAAAAGGAGGAAATACACATCCCTCCTTTTGTGTTTCTTATGAATTGCTTCGTAGCGAAAATTTACATCATCCCACCCATCATGCTTGGATCCATGGCTGGAGCTGGGGCTGCTGGTTCTGGTTTATTGGCTACGACTGCTTCTGTTGTCAAGATAAGACTTGCAACTGAAGCTGCGTTTTGAAGGGCTGAACGGCTAACCTTAACAGGATCGATAATACCTGCTTCAATCATATTAACCCACTCACCAGTTGCTGCGTTGAATCCTGTACCAACTTCAGCATTTTTCAAACGGTCAATGACGATAGACCCTTCGAATCCAGCATTGTGAGCGATTTGACGAACAGGTTCTTCCAAGGCACGGAGAACAATATTACGTCCTGTTGCTTCATCTCCTGTCAATTCCAAATCAGCTACGGCTGGAATGACATTGGCAAGAGCAGTTCCACCACCTGCAACGATTCCTTCTTCAACAGCTGCACGAGTAGCGTTAAGGGCATCTTCAATGCGGAGTTTCATTTCTTTCAACTCAGTTTCAGTTGCAGCTCCGACCTTGATGACTGCGACACCACCTGACAATTTTGCCAAGCGTTCTTGCAATTTTTCACGGTCAAATTCAGAAGTTGTAGTTTCAATTTGAGACTTGATAACCGCAACACGGTGAGAAATAGCTTCAGGATTTCCAGCACCTTCTACGATAACAGTGCTATCTTTGTCCACAGTTACTCTCGCTGCTTGACCTAGCGCCTCAATAGTAGCGTCTTTCAACTCAAGACCAAGATCTTCTGTGATGACTGTTCCACCTGTCAAGATAGCGATGTCTTCAAGCATGGCTTTGCGACGGTCACCAAAGCCTGGAGCTTTGACTGCTACCACGTTGAAGGTTCCACGAATCTTGTTCAATACAAGAGTTGGAAGAGCTTCGCCATCTACATCATCCGCAATAATCAAGAGTGGACGATTGCTTTGGAGAATGCTTTCTAGAAGTGGCAAGATTTCTTGAATATTGGAAATCTTCTTGTCAGTAATCAAAATATATGGATTTTCAAGGTCCGCCACCATTTTTTCGCTATCTGTCACCATGTACTGTGATAGGTAACCGCGGTCAAACTGCATTCCTTCTACGACTTCAAGCTCTGTTTCCATACCACGTGATTCTTCAATAGTGATGACACCATCTTTACCAACTTTTTCCATGGCTTCAGAGATGTATTCGCCGACTTTTTCAGAACGAGAAGATACAGCGGCAACCTGAGCGATGGCTTCTTTATTGGCAACAGGGATGGCATTGTTTTTCAAGGCTTCTACAGCTGCGGCAACCGCTGCTTCAATCCCACGACGAATGCCGATTGGGTTGGCACCTGCAGTGACGTTTTTAATTCCTTCGCGGACGATAGCTTGAGTCAAGACTGTTGCAGTTGTCGTTCCGTCACCTGCGATATCATTGGTTTTTGAAGCTACTTCTGATACCAATTTGGCACCCATATTTTCAAAATGGTCTTCTAGCTCAATCTCTTTAGCAATAGTAACACCGTCATTGGTAATTAATGGTGAGCCAAATGATTTTTCAAGAACAACGTTGCGACCTTTTGGTCCTAAGGTTACTTTAACAGTGTCTGCTAGGATATCAACACCACGAACCATGGCTGAACGAGCATCAGATGAAAATTTAATTTCTTTTGACATACTTACTTTCTCCTTCTATTCTTCAATGATAGCCAAGATGTTAGCTTCGCCAACGATGATGTACTTCTCATCGTCATCTTTGACATCAATACCTGCATGAGCTTCAACTAAGACACGGTCTCCAGGCTTAACACTTGGAGCAACCAAGTCACCATTCAAGGTACGAACACCTTGTCCAGTAGCTACAACTTGGGCTGTTTTTGTTTTTTCTTGGGCTGAGCCCGCAAGGACAAAGCCTCCAACAGTTTGTTCTTTTTCTTCGATTTTCAAGACCACACGGTCTCCTAATGGTTTCAACATCTGTTTTCCTCCATGATGAAATACATATTATTAGCACTCTTTGTATCTGAGTGCTAATTCATAGTTCTATTGTATCACTTGGTCAGAAATAGTCAAGAAAAAAGTCTGACTTTCTCAAGATAAAAAGCCTGAGATTGACTCAGACTTTTCAATGCTTAAAATGGCAATTCTTCCTCTTCCAAGACCAAATCTGCCAAATCCTGTCCTGCGTTATTTTCACGCATAGCACGTTGGGCGCGGCTTTCCAAAAGTTGGAATCCTGTGGCAAGGACTTCAGTCACATAGTTCATCTGGCCATTTTTCTCAAAGCGACGGGTACGAAGTTCTCCATCCACAGAGATAAGACTACCTTTAGTTGCGTAGCTTGCCAAGGTTTCAGCCAATTTCCCCCAAAGAACCAAATTGACAAAGTCAGCTTCACGTTCCCCGTTTTGGTCTTTGTAACGACGGTTCACAGCGATAGTTGCACGCGCTACTGACTTGTCATTGTTGGTTTTGTGCAATTCTGGTGTAGACGTTAAACGTCCAATAAGAATAACTTTATTATACATATTTTCTTCCTCCTACTTATCTATTCGTAAGGAATCAAAAAAAGTTACAAAAATTTGTAACTTTTCGAGAAAATTTTTTATTTTTTATGCACCATGAAACCTGTCGCCTGTTGATTGGCCATAATGGTCATATCTGTAATCTGCACACGGCGAGGCTGACCGGTCACATAGACAACTGTATCTGCAATATCTCGAGCTTGCAAGGCCTCAATTCCCTGATAGACGGTGGCAGCACGCTCTTTGTCACCATGGAAACGTACCGCAGAAAAATCTGTTTCGACAATCCCTGGCTGAATGGTGGTCACCTTGATATCCGTTGCAATGGTATCAATTCGCAGACCATCTGAAAAAGTCTTAACTGCAGCCTTGGTTGCTGAGTAAACAGCTGCACCCGCATAGGCGTAGATTCCTGCGGTCGACCCCATGTTAATGATATGACCCTGATTGACTTTTACCATTGCTGGCAAGAAACAGCGAGTGACCGCCATCAAACCTTTAACATTGGTATCCAACATGGTCAGCATATCCAACTCTTCATAGTCTTGATAGGGAGCCAAGCCAAGAGCTAGTCCAGCATTATTGACCAAGATATCAATCTGCCCTATCGTTTCCAAAATATCAGAGCAGACCGTCTTGACCATAGCCATATCTGTGACATCCAGTGGAAAAGTCCAAACTGTTTGATTTGGAAAAGTTTCTGCAAACTCTGACTTGAGGGCCTCTAGTCTGTCTGTCCGTCGCCCTGTTAGAACGACATTCTCCCCCTGCTCCAGATAAGCACGCGCAATCGCTTCACCGATCCCTGAGGTTGCTCCTGTAATCACTACATTTTTTGCCATCTTATTTCCCTCTAGCTGGTCTATCAGATACTGACAACTTCCTAGGCAGTCCAGTGTTTGGCTGGGTCAAATGGAGTTCCGACAACTTGGTCTTCTGATAATTCAATAACCCCACGTTTTTGCGGAGCATTTGGCAAGGCAAGTTCACGAGGACTGCACATCATGCCAAAACTCTTTTCACCGCGAAGTTCGCCTGGGAAAATGAGGTTGCCTTTTGGCATCATCGCTCCAGGAAGAGCTACAATGGTTTTCAACCCAACACGCGCATTAGGTGCTCCTGCCACGATTTGCACTGTCTTGTCACTTGCGACGGCCACTTTGCAGATGTTGAGGTGATCACTATCAGGATGAGCTACCATCTCGACAATTTCACCAACAACAAACTTAGGTTCCTTGTCATTGACAATTTCTTCTGCAAATCCTTCTGCATGTAATTCTTGGTTTAAACGAGCGACTTGCTCATCTGTCAAAAAGACTTGACCACGCTCTGCAATTTCAAACAAACTTGAAACTTCGAAAATATTCCAAGCTACTGTTTCACCATTTTCTTTGAGGAAAACTCGGGCTACCTTGCCTTTGCGCTCCACGTCCAACTTGGCATCTCCGCTATTTTTTACGATGATCATAAGGACATCGCCGACATGCTCTTTGTTATATGTAAAAATCATTGTTTCTCTTTTCTCCTATTTCAGTGCTGCTAAAAAGTCGTTAATTTGTTCCTTGCTTTTACGGTCACGATTGACAAAACGGCCAATTTCCTTATCCTTTTCTAGCACAACAAGGCTAGGGATTCCATATACATCCCAGAGTTTGGCCAGTTCCAGATACTGATCTCGGTCCACTCGGATAAAGGTGAACTCTGGATTGGTCTCCTCAATCTCTGGCAAGGATGGATAGATATAACGACAATCGCCACACCAGTCCGCCACAAAAAGGAAAACCTTCTTGCCATCTTGCTCGACAAAACCTGCAAGCTCTTCTATACTATTGGGAGTAATCATAAGGTTTCCTCCTCATAGACCAAATCTTCATTTTCATAGACAAAGGTATAATGACGGCCATCCTCGAAAATGACTCCTCCGACAAGTCGCTCTAGGCTACTTTCGTAGACTTGAACATAGAGAGTCGCAATCTCTCCCATATCTGAGAAAAGTTCGCGCACGATAGCGGTCAACTCTTCTTGAGTCTTCATCAGTTTGTGGTTATCTGCTGCTTTTTTGGCACCCAAAGCGAGGGCACTTAGACCAGCCACAGTCAAGCCAGTCATCCATAATTTCTTAGCTTTCATACCATTCATTGTAACACAAAAAGGGCTCTAGGACAAATAGGGAAGCCGTATACGAGCAAGGCAATTAAAAAACCTCTGAGATTCTTCTCAAAGGTTCTGATTATGCTAATTACTGTTTTCAACTGCTGCAGTGACAAAGGCAGTGTAGAGTTCTTCTGGACGGTTTGGACGGCTTGACAGCTCAGGGTGATACTGACAAGCCACAAAGAATTTATTTTCAGGAATTTCCACGATTTCTACCAAACGATTATCAGGAGAAACTCCTGAAAAGACAAAGCCTGCTGCCTCAAACTGTTCACGAAAGGCGTTGTTAAACTCATAACGGTGACGGTGACGGCGTTGCACCACTTCTTGATTATGATAAGCAGCCGCTGCTTTAGAGCCACGTTTCAACTTAGATGGATAAAGTCCCAAACGAAGGGTGCCACCCATATCCTCAACATCAACCTGATCACGCATGATATCAATGATAGGATATTTTGTTTCTGGTGCAAGTTCAGCAGAATTGGCACCTTCAAGACCCAAAACGTGACGAGCAAACTCGATGCAAGTCAACTGCATTCCCAAGCAGACTCCCAACATTGGAACATCATTCTCACGCGCATAGCGGATGGCTTGGATTTTCCCTTCCGTACCACGTTGACCGAAACCGCCTGGTACGATGATTCCGTCCGCATCAGACAAGAGCTCTGCTACATTCTCTGCTGTCACATCATTGGCATTGATCCAATTAATCTTCACTTCTGCGTCGTTGGCATACCCAGAGTGTTTCAAGGCTTCAACCACAGAGATGTAGGCATCTTGCAATTCCACATACTTACCAACGAGGGAAATCTTAACTTGTTTTTTCAGGTTCATGACCTTGTCCACCATGGCTGACCACTCCGTCATATCCGCTGCTGGTGCATCTAATTTCAAATGGTCACAGACAATTTGGTCCATGCCTTGTGCCTGCAAATTCAATGGAATTTGGTAAAGGTGTTCGACATCCAAAGACTCGATAACAGCTTCTGGAGCCACGTCACAAAACTGAGCTAGTTTGTTTTTAATTCCTTGACCAGCTGGTTTCTCCGTACGAATGACCAACATATTTGGCTGGATTCCCAATCCGCGCAATTCTTTTACAGAATGCTGGGTTGGCTTGGTCTTCATCTCACCAGCAGCCTTGAGATAAGGAAGCAAGGTTGTATGGATGTACATGACATTATCTGCCCCCACATCTGCCTTCATCTGACGAAGGGCCTCTAGGAATGGCAAGGACTCGATATCTCCAACGGTTCCACCAACCTCTGTGATAATGACATCAGAGTCGGTCGTTAGAGCGGCACGCTTGATTTTTTCCTTCAAAGCATCTGTGATATGAGGAATGACTTGAACAGTTGCGCCAAGGTACTCGCCACGGCGCTCCTTACGAAGAACTTCACTGTAAATTTTCCCAGTTGTCACGTTGGAATATTTGTTGAGATTGATATCGATGAAACGTTCATAGTGCCCCAAGTCCAAATCTGTCTCAGCCCCATCATCTGTCACAAAGACTTCCCCATGCTGGTAAGGACTCATGGTTCCCGGATCGATATTGATATAAGGGTCAAACTTCTGAATAGTCACTTTGAGACCACGATTTTTCAAGAGACGACCCAGACTTGCTGCTACAATCCCTTTCCCAATAGACGATACCACACCACCAGTTACAAAAATATATTTCGTAGACATAGATTCCTCTTTCTAAAATGCTCAAGGTCTTGTTAACTACAAGGGGACATAGAAAACAAGACCCTTATGAATCACGACTTTTCAAGAAAAACTTCCTGAAAAAACAAAAATAGCTCCCTAGTAACTAGGGAGCCCCGACCTCGAAAAGAGGTGCCCGAACAATATGATACCTTAAAGCAGAACATTTGTCAACCCGAATTGGTAAAAGATGAAAAAAGGAGATCATTTTCAGAAAACCAACTAAAAATCCGCATCCAAACGGACAACACGCTCAAGCAACAAAAAAGGAGATCCAGCGATCTCCTTCTTAAGGCATTTTACTCTTCTTCACTTGTTTCAGCGTCATCGTCTGAAAACTCGTCGTCTTCTTCGTTGAGATCCACATCTTCACCCAAGTCATCTGGAGCGATTTCGTTGATTTCTGCATCATAAGCTTCCACTTCATTTTTCTCATCATCTGGATTTTCATCATCATATGAAAGAGCTGGGTCTGCTTCGTACGCATCTTCGTCTTCTGGATCATCTGCATTGTAATCAATGGCATCTGAATCGCCATCCATGAAGGCATTGACACGTTTTTTCTTAGCTTTTGGTGCTACTTCATCGTCATCACTTTCTTCAAGAGCGATGATTTCTTCGTCGATTTCGTCTACACCATACCATGAACGAAGACCCCATTTGTTGTCCCCAAGTGAGATGAAGCTACCGTCAAAGTTCAACTCTGTGTAGAACAAAGGCAAAGCTTCGCGGATATCGCTGTTTGATGTTCCAAGGTAGTTTTGAATTTCGTTTACAAGATCACTAAAATGCATCTCATGATCGCGACCACGAAGTTCCAAGATAGCACGCGCTACCTCAATCATAGATAGTTCACTTTTTTCTTGCCCAGCAAATACTTCTAATTCCAAAGCGTTTCTCCTCATTTTTACTACTATCGCCAGAGCAGACAGACTCTGACCTCATTTTATCATGTACTCTTTATTGTACGATAATTTTGCGGAATAGTCAAAGGTTAAATGGGAGAAAGTGGCAAGACTTTTATTTCTTTGCGACCCAACCGATGGCATCGTGAGGTAGGTTTTCGGTATCAATCCAGATGATATATAAAAATTAAGTTGCAATGTTGTACTTATCAGGTCGGTTCGAACTTACAGAATTTGTAATGTAGTTACCTGCTTTCTAAACATTATCATTTTATAGTTAGAATTAAAACTAAGCTGAAAAACGATTTATAATCGTCTGAACTTTATTTTTATATAGGTCTGAGTGAAAAATATAACTCTCCAATGTATCTCGAGAAGATATACGCCCAATGTGTGAACTAATCAACTCCTCGTAAAATAGTAACTCTACAAAAAATTTCAAAGAATCTTTACCATTAAAAAAAGTTTTAAAGTACTCTATTAGAGTAGTAGGATAAGAAATTTTAATACATGAAATAAAATCCTGTATTTGTGGGTACAACTTAGGGTCAATATCTTCTAAAGATTGGTTTACATATGTGTGTAATCTATCTTTAAAATTAGAACCAGCTAAATTTGGATTTTTACCTTGAATACAACCTTTTATGTCCAATTTTTTTATAAAGTTTGCGAATTTTATTATTTCTTCTTCATTTAATTGGAAAGGTGTTTTTTTCTCTTTATGATATTTTCTGAAAATACGTAATTTCGAACATTCAATCAAAGGATTTAATATTTCTTGTTTATCACTATTTATAAAATGTAATATTTTATCTCTCTGGTCTTTAGGAACGTCATTTGTTATTAATGCAAATTTTAGAACTTTTTCTTCAAAAAAATAATTTTCAAGAGAATAGTAATCGTAATACATTATTTCATCATCTGTTCTCTCTGTTGAACATATAAAATCATAATCTCTATCTAAAAGTAATACGATTTCTTGATTGTCTTTATTTTTATCAAAATACTCCAAAGCAATATCTTTTCCCGAATGATTATTTTTATTTGTCATAATCGTTGTACGAATCGAGAAGTTTTTAGGTATTTTTTCTAAATCTAAATAGTTTTCAAGGACTGTCGCATCTGTAACTCCTTCAACAATTAAAATTTTCTTTGGCTTCGGGAGACCAAAATAATCTTCTGCAATATCATCAATTTCTATAATTTCAGGGATAGCACTACCGATTTTGATTGTATTAACACTCATTTGCTTCCTGCTTTCTAACAATCATAGAATCTACCTCTAACTTATTAAGTATGTACGGAGAGTGAGTTGCTGATAAAATTTTAATATTATTTTTCTTTAAAAGATTTTTTAGGAGCTTACGTTGCCATTTTACATGAAGTGATAATTCAGGTTCATCAATTATTATTAATGAGGGTGTATCTTTGGGGAGTTCAATTGCGGAGTATACTAGAAATGTTATTAATTGTTTTTCTCCTGTAGAAAAATCATTAAATTTTTCTACACCAGTTCCTACTTTTGAAAAATTGAATTCATTTAACTCTGTCCTGTTTAAATTCAATCTATTACCAGAAAAGTCTAATAAGTTTTCTTGAATATAGGCAAAACTTTCTAACTCTGAATTCATTTCTTGACTGAATTTTTTATATAATTCTTGTAAATTTTGAAAAACTTGCATCATCGGTAAAGATAGAATCAGATTCATAACTTCGTTCATTTCTTCTTTCGATTTAGGTTTATTCTCACCTATTTTTTTCATAAATAATAGTTTTTCTTCAAATTGTTTTGCTATATTAGTGAGTTGTTCATCAGATATTCTTAAATCCAAACTATCATTAATATTTTTCAATTGATCTAATATATTTGATCTTTTTGAAAAATTAGAAAATTGGATCTCAAGTTTTTCATTGTTTATACCTAAAATACTGTTCTTAGCAAAGTTTTTTAGTAGGTTATCTAAGCTTTGGGAAGATATTTCATTTATAGTTCTCGTATATTCTCGTAAAATATCTTCAATATCGGTATTAGATATACCAATTACTCTTCTATCTATGGTTCCGAACTTTTTTTAGTTAGTGAACGATCTCTCGTAAAAAAACTTATCATAGAAGGTTCATATAGATTTGTAAAGTATGATTCAATATCTAAATCTATGCGCCTGTATGTTGGAAAATATAGTAACGACTTATTAATTTCTCTTATCTTAGTGTTAAATTTATTTTCGTGAATTGATTCCAACAATTCCAATATAGTTTGACTATCATCATTATAGAGCAAATTTTCATTATACTTCTCATTGTATAGTATTTCTTGATTCCTTTCTATACTTTCGACTGAAATAATACTATTTATACCTGAAGCATTTATCTTTATTTTTAATGAATCTTTTTTAGATCTATAAGTAATAGTCATTTTTTTAAAGTTATTATTATTCTCTCGCTCAATTTTAACTTCATTCATATATTTAAAATCCGATTGAAAGTTAATAAATGCTTTCTCAAAATTGATTTTATAAAGAGCATAATAATTTCCGACCAACACATTATAGATTATATTCAAAATCGTAGTTTTACCATTACCATTGTCTCCAGTAATTATTACAGATCGCTTTGAAAAATCAATATTAACATCCTCTTTATCAAATAGATTATTTATTGTAACGTTTTTTAACATTGTATCTCCATTCATCAAAACATGGCTCATCACCGTGTTTCTTTATTTCACCAACTTCTTCATCTCATCAATACGTGCGACTGTCGCGTCGTATTTGGCTTGGTAGTCGGCTTGTTTGTCGCGTTCTTTTTGGACGACTTCTGGTTTGGCATTGGCTACGAAGCGTTCGTTAGAGAGCTTCTTACCGACCATGTCCAGTTCTTTTTGCCATTTAGCTAGTTCCTTATCGAGACGAGCCAGTTCTTCTTCGACGTTGAGGAGGTCTGCCAGTGGCAAGTAGATTTCTGCTCCTGTGATAACGCTTGACATTGCGAGTTCAGGTGCAGGGATGGTTGATGCGATTTCCAAGTGTTCTGGATTTGTGAATCGTTTGATGTAGTTGACATTACTGTTAAAGAAGGCTTCCAAGTCGCTATCGCTTGTCTTAACAAGGATAGTGATTGGCTTGCTTGGTGCAACGTTTACTTCCGCACGCGCATTACGAACAGCACGAATCAAGTCTTTGAGGCTTTCCACACCAGTGTGAGCCACAAGGTCTTCAAAAGCTGGGTTGACAGTTGGGTATGCAGCTGTAACGATAGAACCTTCTGAGATTTGCCCAAAAATTTCCTCTGTCACGAATGGCATGATTGGGTGAAGGAGACGAAGGATCTTATCCAAAGTGTAAAGGAGAACTGAACGTGTGATGACTTTCTCTTCTTCGTTGTCGCTATAAAGGACTTCCTTGGTCAACTCAACGTACCAGTCCGCAAACTCGTCCCAGATGAAGTTGTAGAGGATGTGTCCAGCTACACCAAACTCAAACTTGTCAAAGTTAGCAGTTGCTTTGCCGATGGTTTCATTGAGGTTGTGGAGAATCCAGCGGTCTGTAACATTTCCAGCTTCTTTGTTGACAACTTTTTCCACATTGGCCGTTGCTTGGTCAAGGGTCAAGCCTTCATTGTTCATAAGGATGTAGCGAGAGATGTTCCAGATCTTGTTAATAAAGTTCCATGAGGCATCCATTTTCTCATAAGAGAAGCGCACGTCTTGACCTGGTGCAGAGCCGTTTGAAAGGAACCAACGAAGGGCATCGGCACCGTATTTCTCGATAACATCCATTGGGTCAATCCCATTACCGAGAGATTTAGACATCTTGCGTCCTTGCTCGTCACGAATGAGACCGTGGATAAGAACGTTTTGGAATGGTTGACGGCCAGTGAATTCCAAGGATTGGAAGATCATACGAGACACCCAGAAGAAGATGATATCGTAACCTGTTACCAAGGTTGACGTTGGGAAGTAACGTTTGAAATCCTCTGAGTCGACATCAGGCCAGCCCATGGTTGAGAATGGCCAGAGGGCAGAACTGAACCAAGTATCCAAGACGTCTTCGTCCTGAGTCCATCCGTCACCTTCTGGTGCTTCTTCACCGACGTACATTTCACCCTCAGCATTGTACCAAGCAGGGATTTGGTGACCCCACCAGAGCTGACGAGAGATTACCCAGTCATGGACATTTTCCATCCATTGAAGGAAGGTATCGTTGAAACGAGGTGGGTAGAATTCAACCTTGTCTTCTGTATCTTGGTTGGCAATGGCATTCTTAGCCAATTGGTCCATCTTGACGAACCATTGCGTAGACAAGCGAGGTTCAACCACAACACCTGTACGCTCTGAATGACCAACACTGTGAACACGTTTTTCGATTTTAACGAGGGCACCGATTTCTTCCAACTTAGCAACGACTGCCTTACGAGCTTCAAAACGGTCCATACCTGCAAATTCGAAGGCCAAATCATTCATAGTTCCGTCGTCATTCATGACATTGACTTGTGGCAAGTTATGACGTTGACCAACCAAGAAGTCGTTTGGATCGTGGGCAGGTGTGATTTTCACGACACCAGTACCAAACTCAGGATCTGCGTGCTCATCCCCAACGATTGGGATGAGTTTGTTAGCGATTGGAAGAATGACATTTTTACCAATCAAGTCCTTGTAGCGTGGGTCTTCTGGATTGACTGCAACGGCAACGTCCCCAAACATGGTCTCAGGACGAGTTGTCGCAACTTCAAGGGCGCGTGAGCCATCTTCCAGCATGTAGTTCATGTGGTAGAAGGCACCTTCGACGTCCTTATGGATAACCTCAATATCAGAAAGGGCTGTGCGAGCTGCTGGGTCCCAGTTGATGATAAATTCACCACGGTAGATCCAGCCTTTTTTGTAAAGGTCCACAAAGACCTTGCGAACGGCTTTTGACAAACCTTCGTCGAGGGTGAAACGCTCGCGAGAGTAGTCTACAGAGAGCCCCATCTTGCCCCATTGTTCCTTGATGGTAGTAGCATATTCGTCTTTCCATTCCCAGACTTTATCGAGGAATTTTTCACGACCCAAGTCGTAACGACTAATACCCTCACCGCGCAAGCGCTCCTCAACCTTAGCCTGAGTGGCAATCCCCGCGTGGTCCATCCCTGGAAGCCAAAGCGTATCGAAACCTTGCATCCGTTTTTGACGGATGATGATATCCTGTAAAGTCGTGTCCCAAGCGTGACCAAGGTGGAGTTTACCAGTTACGTTTGGTGGTGGAATGACGATAGAATAAGGCTTAGCCTTTTTATCGCCTGAAGGCTTGAAAACATCGGCATCAAGCCATTTTTGGTAACGACCAGCCTCAACTTCGGCTGGATTGTATTTAGGTGAAAGTTCTTTAGACATGTGTTTTGCTCCTTTTATTTTTTTTAGTATTTAAATTTATTATGTATTTATGGTAATAAGTGTAAAATTCGATGACTTTTATTAATTTGCTAAAAAACCAGTTGTCTTTTCTTTTATCCACAATTCTTCTCAACATCTTGAAATGGTTATACAAATATATTAGCGACAATACTATTACAAAAACAAATATTAAAGCCATCATAAATAAACCAAAAGTTTTCAGCCTTATATTCGCTCTATCTAATACACTTATACCTTTTTCTTCAAACAAACCTGAAATTATTAATACTAGGTAAATCAACGTTGTAACTAAATAAAAAATTAGCTTATTTCTTTGCCAAATGTAGTTCAGTTTTTTGGGAATTTTACTAACTTCTTCCCCCTTATTAAGTAGAGTTACAAAATCTTTCGAATTAATAAAATTCCATATAATCATCAATCCTGATACCAGTGCCCACCAACCAATATCAAACACTCCTATTAAATATACCAAAGGAATTGCAACTATAATAAGTAATAATAAAACCCATATTTTCAATCCAACAATAATTGACAAAACATAGAAATATAATCTGATAGTTATTATCAATATAATCAAATTTGTAATACCAGCACTGTTTTCTACAATAATCTTTGGCAAAATGTTTAACATCTTGCAGAATCGATATATGGTACTTGTTATTACCGTTAAAGAAATTGTATATTCAAATTCTCTAATTAACGAAATAATTTTTTTATAATCTACACTCTTTTTAATATTTTCAACTTTCATTGGTTTATATTTAAAAATATAAAACAATGATGAAAAAAAGTAAATCAACATCACCAATATATTAAAGAAATTATCCTCTTTTAAAGAAATATTAAATGAAAATAAATTATTTAAAATATATACAAATATTAATATCAAACAAAGAAAACTTTGAAATTTTCCTATATGACTCAAAAACATACTAATGCTCTTTTTCATTTCTTTTCACTCTCCCACTCACTCTTCAGCAAGCCATATCTCAAATCATCACAGCGATTGCCTTGAGCATCTTTGCGGTCCCTTATGCGTGCTTCAAGGGTGAAACCAAGCTTCTCTGCGACTCGTTGACTTTGAAGGTTATAACCAAAGCAAGTCAGCTCAATCTTGTGAAGGCCCAGTTCTTTAAAAGCTAGGTCAATCAAGGCACGTGCCGCCTCTGGAACATAACCTAGACCCCAATAGTCTGGATGTAAGATATAGCCAATCTCCAAGACATCATCCTCGTGACGACGAGGGAAATCAACAGAGCCGATGACCTTATCGGTTCCTTTAACGACAATTCCATAGCCCGCTGGGAGATTGTCCTTTTCATTGCGCTCAGGAAGGATATGCTCTAGATAATAAATCTCATCTTCCAAGGTCTTGACGGGAGGAAAGCCTGCTGGGTAGGCGACCTCTGGCAAACTAGCGTAGGCATGAATATCCTCTGCATCAGCTATTGTACGGACGCGCAAGAGGAGCCGATCGGTTTCTAATCGTTCTGGTAATTGTGCTTGCTCCATCTTCAACCCTCGCTTCCCATAAAAAAATGCCCCTGCCATATCCATGACAGGGACGAATGTGTTTATCCGCGGTACCACCCAATTTCGGGCAGTTGCCCGCAACTCTCGTCTTTAAAACAAAAAGACACTTTTATTTTAATTTTTCATCCATTAGCAACCAGTTTCGACACATTTGTGGACTTCTCAACACCGCCACTTTCTGTAAAATGTGGGACTCAAAACACCTCTAATGGCTTTATTTTAACAAGTTTTTGACGGAAATGCAAGGGGCAAGAAAGATTACTTGAACTTGATGCCGTTTTCTTTTAATTTCTTGATGGTAGCTGGACCGATTCCTTTTAAGGCAAGGAGTTCTTTTTCTGTCCAATTTTTGAAATCAGTAGTAGACTTGATTCCTTCATCGTAGAAAGTCTTGGCACGGTCGACTGAAAGTCCACCTAGGTTGGCTGCGAATTCTTCTACAGAGCTTGTAACTTTTTGAACTTGCTCTTTAGTTGCTTCTACTGCTTGTTCCACTTTTTTAGAGACAACTTTCCCTGCTTCGCTAGCAGATTTTTCTGCATGTTTCACAACTTTTTTTGTTTCTTCGACAACCTTGGTCACCGTACTTGAAAATGCACCTGAACGACGAAGGCTGTTTCGTAATTGTTTTTTCCGTTGGAGTTTCTTTGACATGATAAAATCCTTTCAATAAAAAATCCCTGTTCTGACAAGGATTTAATAAAGATATTCTATCAAGATTTTGGGAAAAAATCAAGAAAGGAAACGAGATTGCTCCTAAAAATCTAACCGTTTTTTCTTTCAATCTAATTTGACAATGATTCAACTTCTTGATAAAATATGCAGTAATGTACAAGATTGATTCACGTAAAAAGCTAATAAGGAGAAGAATATAAATAACGAAAGTTACTTTGATGGTGGTCTTTTGAGCTACGTTGGATATGCTATCCTAGCCATGCTTATCATAGTTTTTACTATTGGAATCGCTACGCCTTGGGCAGTTTGTATGATGCAAAACTGGAAAGTCAAGCACACTGTCATCGATGGGCGTCGCCTCTATTTTGACGGAACAGGTTCTCAATTATTCGGGAACTGGATCAAGTGGTTCTTGCTCACCATCATCACTTTGGGCATCTATTCATTCTGGTTGCATATCAAAATGGAACAATGGATTACCAAACACACACATCACGTATAAACAGAAAAAGTGCGTTCATACGCACTTTTTGATTTGCAACGATTAATAGTTTCGCTCACCAAACAAGCCTTCTGGCAAGTCATGGAATCCCTTGCCTGCCTTGAAATTTTCAAATTTACCAAGCAAGAACTGGTAGGCATCCAAGCGACTTTCGTAGCGAATCATGGCATCTTTGGCGCGCTCATCTTGGTCTTCTTCGTAGACTTTTTGACTTTCCTTGTGCGCCATGTCGTTGATCATGATCTGGGTATTGACCCAGGCTTCAAATTCCTTCATAAATTCCTGTTCGTAACTCATTGATTCTCCTTATTCTAATCCACGAAAATAGTCCGTATCAATCTCTCGGTAGGGCTGGATATCCTGAACATACTCTAGCACGCCTTGGAATTCTCCGTTTTCATCGTGTACCGCAGCATAGGTGATGTGGACAAACTTGCCTCGCGACTCTGACTTGAACCACATTTCATATTTGTCCTTGACTCCTTCACGAAGACCTTTCATAACGGCCTTCACCTTGTCTAGATACTTGGGCGGATGGCAGAGCTCTACATTGCGCCCGACTTGGGACGGCGTCCGTTTAAAAATCATCTCATCAGCTGGCGCATTGTCATTGTAATACTGGAAAATATCGTCTTTATTGACAAAAGTAATCTCCATAGGGAGGTGATTGAGGATGAGGTTGGCCTGCTCGACTGATAGATAGCCATTGCCAAAAGCCTGTTGGCTATGGCGGTCCAGCACTGCTTCCTTTTCCTTAGGGGTAAAGGTAATAGTAAACTGACCTTCTGGTGTATCAATAACTTGCTGAACTTGACCTTCTGCCGTGTCTAGTTGTACTGGCTCCTCTGCACTCTTTTCCTCAACGAAACTCTGTCTTTCCGGAATCCACTTCTCTGACGGACGGATGATGGCATAGCCGTAGGCATCGCTCTCCTCCGCAATCTGAATCCAGTCATCCTGAGTGAAGGACTCAAGAAGAATCATGAGAAGGATAGACTCTTCCTTAAAAATCATACTTTCAAACTCTGTCGCAAAAGCTTCAAAAGTTTCCTTTACAGTGCTAATTGGAACTTCTGGTAGTGCCTTAGCCGTCGCTAGAGCTGTCTGAAAGAGTTCCCTGATCTGATCATCCACTCCCCACATGACCTTAGGGGGTGAATCATGACCATAGCGCTCCATGATGGGGAAAAAGAGCTCTTCCTTGCGTTGGTAGTGAATATCAAATTGCCCCAAAAGCCCCATTTGACGAACCAAACCCTTACGCATCTCTGCCATCATTTCCTCGTCTTCCATAGACTCATAGGTATCTAACAATCTCCGAATGCGAATCAATGCTGCACGGAGAGCCAGATTTTCATCCTTGAAGACTCGAACTGGGTGACCTGGATGCTCAGTATCCTCTACTTCGACACCCTTAACAGCATTTTTAAAAAGATTAGCATGGACATCGCAGAGTTCCATGACATCTTCAAAGGTGACACCCGAGTCTGAGTTCATCAGCTCGTGCTCCATGAGGGAAATCTCAATGGCCGACACACCTGTAAAGGTCGCATCAAAGCGCTCTTGAACCGACTCAGGAGAAGCGCCATTGTGCAATTCTAACAAAATATCCCGTAGGATATGAATCCGTTCATCTGCCATTAGTCCAATCCAATCACTTCGTAGCCATTTGCTTCCAGCGTGCGGACAATCTTGTCCATAGGAGTTCCTTCAAGCTTAGAACCCTGCTTAAGCGATACTTTGCGACCGACTGTGTTGCGCATCAAGGGATTAGCAAGAGGTTTAAACCCCAGCTCCACTAAGATTTCCAAGACTTCTGGATGCTTGTCCACCACTTCTGCAACGGGAATTGACACATCTATGATATTGTCCATGACGACCTCCGTGTATGTTCTAATACTCTTCAAAAATCAAATTCAAACCACGTCAGCGCCACCTTACCGTACTCAAGTACAGCCTGCGGCTAGCTTCCTAGTTTGCTCTTTGATTTTCATTGAGTATAAAATGATTTTACTGCTTATATTATACCATATGGGAAGAGATTAAAAAACTAGCAGTGGAATTCCTGCTAGTTTCTTTCATTTCAAGTTATTCCTTATCCTCTGGTTTTGCGAGCCACTGGGCGACATCTATCAGTTTATCAGCAAGCAGTACTTTCCCGAATCCTACTAGAGCATTGTCGTCTTTTTTCATGTTCTTCAGAACTTTGACGCTTTGCATCACAAAAAAGTAATTCCCGTAAGTCTTGGCTAGAATTTTTATGAACCCCATATTACCTTCCCTCGTCTAACTGCAGTTTCTAGCTGATTGCTATACCAGACTAGCTAGTTATTGATAAGAAATCATTTCATCTCACTCTTTCCAATTTCTATACTATCATACAAGCTGAGTTTTATAAAGCTTTTTAACAATTTTTTACTCTAGAAAGATTCCCCAGTATTTTTTATTGCCATTTCTCCACCAAAAAAGAGGGTGTCCCCTCTTGCTTAATTCTTATCCAGATTGCGTAGCATTTCGTCAATCTTGTTTCCATATTCAATGGATTCGTCTTTGACGAAGGTTAAATCTGGGATTTTGTACAATTTCAAATTGCGACCAAGTTCACGTTTGATAGTACCAGTTGCTTTTTCAAGCCCGATTTGAGCTTTTTGATTATCCGAAGCCAGGTTACTCAAAATGGTGTAGTAAACCTTGGCAACAGACAAGTCACCCAGCATCTGAACATCTGTAATGGTCACACCTTGGACACGCGGATCACGGACTTTCTTTTGCAAAATCTCATTGACTTCACGCTTGATTTCCATGCCCACACGATCCGTACGGAAATGATTTGCCATGATATTCCTTTCTCTACTTTGAACCAAAAGCTAGGCCAGCAGACCTAGCTATTTCTAGAAGATAGAGGAACTAGAGCCATTTGAATCTAGGAAACAAGCCTTAGATAGAACTAAGGGTTCATCAAGACGCTGTTGACGACGAGTCAAACTGGCTATCGTTTCTCTATTATCTCTTGATTTCTTCCATGACGTATGCCTCAATCACATCATCCATCTTGATATCATTGTAGCCATCAATCATGAGACCACCTTCACGGCCGTTCGTAACTTCTTTGACGTCATCTTTATAGTGTTTCAAGCTTGCAAGTTCACCATCATAGATAACGACACCGTCACGGATAACACGGACTTTAGAGTCACGGGTAACTTTACCACTCGTAACCATGAATCCACCGATGGTTCCCACTTTAGATACCTTGAAGGTTTCACGGATAACTGCCTCACCGATGACTTTTTCTTCAAATTCTGGGTCAAGCATCCCTTTCATGGCTTCTTCCATCTCTTCGATAACCTTGTAGATAATGCTGTGGAGACGGATTTCTACATCATCTTCTTCTGCTTGTTGACGAGCTTGTGGTGTAGGGCGCACGTTGAAACCGATGATAAAGGCATTTGAAGCTTCTGCAAGAGTCACATCAGATTCGTTGATGGCACCGACCGCTGAGTGAACGATGGTAACTTTGACACCTTCTACATCGATCTTTTGAAGTGAGGCAGAAAGGGCTTCAACTGAACCTTGGACGTCGGCCTTGATGATGACATTAACAGACTTGAGCTCACCTGCTTTAAGCGTATCAAAAAGGTTTTCAAGGCTGACACGTTGGGTTACTTGACGTTGCTTCATAAGAGCACGTTTCGCACGTTCTTCACCTGCTGCACGCGCAGATTTTTCATCTTCGTAAACAGCAAAGTGGTCACCCGCCATTGGTGCTTCGTTCAAACCTGTGATAGATACTGGTGTTGATGGTCCAGCAACCTTAACACGACGACCAAGATCATTGGTCATGGCACGGACACGACCGAAGGTATTTCCGACAACGATTGGGTCTTGGACATTCAAGGTACCTTGTTGCACAAGAAGGGTTGCGACCGCACCTTTTCCTTTATCCAAGCGAGCTTCGATAACAGTACCGATAGCACGAACTGTTGGGTCTGCTTTGAGTTCTTGGATTTCAGCCACAAGAAGGACTGTTTCCAACAATTCTTCGATATTTTGGTTGAATTTAGCTGAAATTTCAACAAATTCAGAATCTCCACCCCAAGCTGTTGACATGACACCATGCTCTGCCAATTCACCGATAACGCGTTCTGGGTTGGCACCTGGTTTATCAATCTTGTTGATAGCCACGATAATTGGAACGTTTGCCGCTTTTGAGTGGTTGATGGCTTCGATAGTCTGAGGCATAACCCCATCGTCGGCCGCTACAACCAAGATGGTAATATCGGTAACAGATGCACCACGCGCACGCATAGAAGTAAAGGCCGCGTGTCCTGGTGTATCAAGGAAGGTGATCTTCTTGCCATTTTCCACGATTTGGTAGGCACCGATATGCTGAGTGATACCACCTGCTTCACCTGTCGCAACACGAGAGTTACGAAGGGTATCCAAGAGGGTTGTTTTACCATGGTCAACGTGTCCCATGATGGTTACAACTGGTGGACGCTCAACCAATTCATCTTCATTAAGATAGCCATCTTCGACAAAGAAACGTTCGATGTCCGCATTGTCCACTTCAACCTTTTGTTTGGCTTCGATACCGTAATCCACCATGAGGAGTTCAATTGTTTCTCCATCCAAGGATTGGTTTTGTGTGGCCATGACACCCATCATAAAGAGTTTCTTAACGATTTCAGCTGGTTCACGTTTGATACGTTTTGCGATTTCCGCAACAGTCATACCATCTGTATACTCAAATTCTGTTGGCAATTCATGGAACTTACGCTCTGTAACAGGCTTTGGAGTCTGGTTACGGTTGTTTTGCTTGTTCCCTTTTTTATTTTTCTTGTTGTTATTCCAGTTACTATTTCTTTGATTTCTCACTTGATTCTGACTACTTCGATTCTTTTGTTGTTTTCTAGGACCATCTTCTTCGTGATCATAATCATCACGTTCTTTGTCTGGTCGAGCTTGTTTTTTACGACGTGTATCCACTGGCGCTTCTTTCGCTACAGGAGCCACTGTTACTGCTGGCTGCGTTTGTTCAGCTAGCTTAGCAGCTTCTTCAAAGATTTCCTCTGGTTCCTTGCGTTTATTAGCTTGAGCCAAGGCTTCTTTGGCAGCTTGCGATTGTTTGAAGCGCTCCTCGCTTGAGCGTGCGTACTCTGCATTTTGCTCTGCTTTTAGGGCTGCTGCACGGGCTTTAAAGTCAACACGTGGACCAGCTTGTTTTGGCTGGAAGTCTTGTTGCTGACGGCGATCATTGCCACGATTTCCTTGACCTTGTGGTTTTTTCCCTTGGTCGTTGAATCGGCGATTGTCGCGGTTCCCTTGACCAGGTTTACCACCATTACGGCCGTCATTTTTCTGACGGTTGCCGTTTTGTTGTTGGTCACGGTTGTTGCCCTTGTTTTGTTTGCGTCGCTCTGCCTGCTCTTTGGCACGCGCCTCACGCTCCGCCTTGAAGTTTCGACTCTGTGGTCTTGCGGCCACTACTTTTTCTTCCTTAGGAGCTGCAGGTGCAGCTGATTTGCTTTCTTCCTTAGCGACTACTGGTGTAGCTGATGCAGGCTTTTCCGCTTTCTTTTCTACACTTGCTTTTGGTGTCGCAGGTTTTGCTTCTGCTTTCGGAGCAGCTGGTTTAAAGCTAGCTGCGATTTGTTCAGCAGCAGTAGCTTCCACGCTCGATGAGTGGCTTTTCACATCCAAGCCCAACTCTTTTGCACGCGCTACAACTTCTTTACTTTCTTTTCCAAGTTCTTTTGCGATTTCGTACAATCTTTTCTTAGACAAATCATGTCCTCCTCTTCTATTCCATAAGAGACCTCAT
Source organism: Streptococcus oralis subsp. oralis (assembly GCF_002096445.1). GTDB lineage: Bacteria > Bacillota > Bacilli > Lactobacillales > Streptococcaceae > Streptococcus > Streptococcus oralis_N. Next base: position 422,754 of record NZ_NCUK01000012.1, on the reverse strand, counting down.
TTTCTTTGTAAATCCAGCATCTGTCACAGCCAAAACCTTTCTCGATTTTCCGACTGCTATGCTTAATTCCAGTGTTGAAAACACGGTTATAACTTCTACTTGATAATAGTCACTTTTATCTTGAATCTTCTTGGTCAGATTGGGACCAGCATCATTGGCTAAAAAGACTAGCTTGGCTTTCTGATCTTGGATGGACTTGACCACCAATTCCTCACCTGATATGATCCGGCCTGCTCGTTGAGCAAGTCCCAAGAGATTGCTTATCTTTTGCTTATTCAAGTCCTAACTCTCTTCTTTTCACTTTGTGATCCACATAGGCGATCAACTCGTCATAAAAGCTTTCTTCCACTTCCATGTTAAAGCTGCGGTTAAAGACTTTCTTCTTTTTTGCCTCTAGGGCTTCTGCATTGTCTAGCTTGATATAAGCGCCACGGCCATTGGCCTTGCCTGTCGGATCGATAAAGACCTGTCCTTCTTTGTTCTTGACAATGCGGAGCAAATCACGCTTATCAATCACTTCATTGGATACAACAGACTTGCGCAAAGGGATTTTTCTTGTTTTCATCTTTCCCTCCTCTAGCAGCTTTTATTCTTCGATCAATTCGTCCGCAGCTGCGTAATCCACTTGACCTGCTTCTTCCATAGCTTCAAACTCACTGGCAGACTTGATATCGATACGGTAACCCGTCAAGTGAGCTGCCAAGCGAACGTTTTGTCCACGACGACCGATGGCAAGAGAAAGCTTATTATCAGGAACAACGACCAAGGCACATTTGCTGTCATTTTCATCAAAGATAACTTGGTCAACCTCTGCCGGTGCGATAGCATTGTAGATAAACTCAGCTGGATCCGCTACCCACTCGATAACGTCGATGTTTTCTTCAACAGGAATCATACGATCGCTCTTGGCATCGTAACGAGCTGGGTGGAATTTGCTGGTGATTTTCTTGATATTGGCACCACCACGTCCAACGATTGTCCCGATAGCGTCCACGTTTGGATTGTGGCTACGAACGGCTACTTTCGTACGGTCACCAGCTTCACGGGCTACGCTCATGATTTCAACAGTTCCATCGTACACTTCTGGAATTTCTTGCTCCATCAAGCGTTTAATCATTTCTGGATGGCTACGGCTAACAAATACATTGACACCACGAGGGTTATCTTCAACCTTGTAAACGTAGACTTCGATACGGTCGTGGGAAGCAAAGACTTCTCCAGGGATTTGGTCTTGTTTTGACAATTGGGCTTCTATGCTGCCAAGGTTGACATAGATAAAGCGGTTATCAAATCGTTCTACTGTACCAGACATGATTTCTTGTTCATGTTCTTTATAAGTATTGTAGGTGATGGCACGTGTTTGCTTGCGCATTTTTTCCATGATGGTTTGTTTAGCAGATTGGGCTGCTACACGACCAAACTCAGCTGGTGCTTCTTCAAACTTGATTTTGTCACCAAGCTCATAGGCTGAATTAATGGCAAGGGCATCTTTCAAGCTAATTTCCAAACGGCTATCAAATACTTCATCAACCACTTCACGAACAGTATAGACAGTAAAGTCACCTGTTTTTTCATTGAAGTCGATGGCTACGCTGTCAGATTGACCATAGCGTCTGCGATAAGCGGAACGAAGCGACTCTACTACTGCGTCGATGATGTCTTCTTTTTTGATTCCCTTGTCTTCTTCCAAAATGCGGAAGGCCTCTAGCATTTCTTTACTCATGTTCTTTTTACTTTTGAATCCTCAAAAGCTATCCTTTCTTTTCTATAGTTTTACTGCTAAACGTGCTTTTGATACTAAACTGTATGGAATTTGGACGGTTTTCTTACGTGTCTTGTCCATATACTCCATAGTCAACTCATCCCCTTCAAAGGATACTAAGGTCCCTTCAAAGACTTTTTGCTTATCAATGGCTTGGTAGAGCCCGACATGGATGTATTTCCCAACCGCTCCAGCGACAGCATCCTTGGTTTTCAAAGGACGTTCCAAGCCTGGACTGGTGACTTCTAGGAAATATTGTTCTGGGAAGGGATCGGGCTTGATGGTGTCTAGGACAGGACTAATGATTTCTGTCAAGTCTGCCGTGTCGTTCAAGGTAATTCCTTCGGGTTTATCTACAAAAATACTGAGAATCATGTCACTGCCAATCTTTCCATACTCGATATCCACGAGCTCGAAAGGCGCTTGGATGACAGGTTCTACAACTTCTCTGACTAATTCTACGATTGTTGCGATTGCGTCCACCTCCTCATAAGCAAGAGGCGAAGATATTTCCCCGCCTCTCTTTCTCATATTCTTACTATCAGTATAGCACGTTTGTCAATTTATGTAAAGCATTAGCACTCAAACAGCTGGTTTTCAAGCTATTTCTTAAAATTCTGCCTCAACTCGGTAGATCACTTGACCTTTGCTGGAGAATTTTTGCTCATATTCTGTCATGACATTGCCTTCAAAATCACTGGCATGCAAGTCTAGCCAAACACCATTGAGTTTCATCCCATACTGAGAAAAGCTCACTAGGCTGTACTCAAATAAGCCACGGTTATCTGTCTTGAAATGGATTTCCCCATTCTCAGGCAAGATGCGCTTGAAGGTATCCAAGAAACTCTTGTAAGTCAAACGACGTTTTTCATGGCGTTTTTTAGGCCAGGGATCTGAAAAGTTTAGGTAGAGACGATCAATCTCCCCGTCTTCAAAGTAGTCGGTCAAATCTGAACCATCTACCCACAACAACTTGATATTGGGGACTCCAACTTCAAGCACCTTGTCCAAGGCATAACTCAATACCGACTTTTGGATGTCAATCCCGATGTAGTTGATGTCAGGATTTTGCTTGGCCATTCCAGATACGAAGGCCCCTTTCCCACTTCCAACTTCAACATGAATAGGATGATCATTTCCAAACAAGTCTCGCCATTTCCCCTTAGCTTCCAAGGGATTGAGGACAACATACTGGGGATTGGCCTCTAGTAATTCTGTCGCTCCTTTACGATTTCTAACTCTCATCTCTTCTTTCCATACTTATCACGGAAGACGCGCAAGGCATAAATCTCCCGGTTTACATTGTCTAAATCTTGATTTTCACAGTATTTGGCAATCTGGTTCAAGTAAGAATACTGACCATACCAATACAATTTATCTAACACTGTCTGATTGTACTTATAGCCATAGTCTCTCAACCATTGGCGCCACTGATAATCTGGAATGTAGTGGCATAGCAAATGCGCCACATCAAACATACGATCCGTCAGGCGAACCGAATCCCAATCCACTAGATAAACGAGTCCACTCTCTGTCTCAATCCAATTACTATGGCGAAGATCCCCATGCACAATCGTTGCATGGTCTTCTCTAAAACCTGGAACCGTCTTACCTAGCTCCGCAATCACACTGTTCAAATAGTGATTCTGCTTCAAGATTTCTGGAACTCCATGTTGCCAAGAACGTAGCAAATCAACTGGTGTTTCCATGGTATATCCCAAACGGCTCAACTGCTTCATCAAAGGACGCGAGCGGTGGAGACGGTTCAAGATATTGATAATCTGCTTGCGATTCATATCGTAAGGGGTCAAGATTTTGCCCGTCAGCCATTCCTGAGCACACATATCACTACCATCTGGCAAACGACGAGTCCATAGTAATTGAGGAGCGATTTGTTCTCTGGCTAGGCCAGGTAGGATTGGAGAGGTGTTCATTTTTACAAAGACGCGCTTCCCATCAGGGTAGCTTCCCATATAAGCTTTGCCGCTCTTCCCAGGGATAGGGGTCAGCGTTAGCTCATTATCACCCAAGTCCATTTCTTTCCTCCGTATAAAGTTTCCTTACTATTCTACTAGTTTTTGGTCTATTCGTCAACCAGTCCACACCCGATTCTCAAAGAAAAGCCTCTAGATTGGCTTTAGCCATTATTATGAAAAGAAAAAGGCAAGCATCATCGTCTGCTTACCTTTTCATGATTTTTAGAAATAAGTTAAAAGTGGCAAATTGTTGTAAGACATGTGGACTAGAGTGGAAACCCATAGGTTTTGGCTCTTTTTGTAAGCAAATCCCAGCAACAAGCCCCCAAGTAGATAATAGAAAAACGAAGGCACATCATAAGGTTCATGCATAAAAGAAAAGAGAGAGGAAGTCAGTACAAGCCCTAGCCGAGAATTTTCAAAAATCGCACCTTGCAGGATTCCTCTGAAAATGAATTCCTCCTGGATAGGTGCCAAAACTGTGACACTTACAATAAAGGAAAGCGAAAGTCCGTTACTCGTTTCCTCAAGGTGTTGAGCCGAGGCACCAGAAGCAACTGAGAAAAAAGCATGATAACCTATATTTACTAGCACAGTAAGAAGAAAGGTTCCAATGAATAGCAAGAGCTGTTTCTTGCTTAGAATACCAAAAGAAATCATGTCAAACCATTTCGCATAGCCAAAACTAAGGAAAAGCAAGAGACTCTTTACAACAATGAATGTGTACTGGTGTTGAAAATAATCCCCTTGATTGATGGAATACCCCGCTGCACCAACGATTGCAAATACTAAAAATCCAAAAAACAAGGCATGACATTTATTAAAAATGGTCATAAACACAACCTCTCTCCTTTAAAAGTCGATCAAAATAAGGATGCAAAAATTTTTATTTATGAACTCTTTGTTTCCACTTGATCATACCTGAAGTAATCAAGAGTGCAACAGCTATACGTAATAGATTGTAACTTTCTTCCTCTCCTGTATTAGGTAGTAATTGTTTGCTCAAATGAATGGTTTGGGGGACAGAATCATTCCCCTTAACCTCGGATAAAGGAGTTTGTAACTTATCAGTATTTTCAGAAATCGTCTGAGATGACTCCCCTTGCTTCTTCTTATCTATCATTACCAAATCTTCAGACTGAACAGTTATAGTGTCAGAAGGAGGAATATTATTCTTCAATGGCTCTCTGTTATCACTGTTATTAGTCGAATTTTCCTTTGAATTCTTCACCTCTCCTGTTTTATCATCACGGACACTTCCAGTTACTGTATCCTCAGAAGATGCCACTGTCTCCGTTTGCTTAGGTGAGTTTCTAGAGTACATATAATCATAAACCTGTTGTGCAGTCGCTCCCCCACCAACCCATCCAGATATCGGATGTCCGTTTCTTAAATACAAAATTGTTGGTGTTCCTGGAATACCGACTTTTTTAAATAGAAACTCTCTCGCTTCCCCGTCAAAATCTTTACCATCCAAATCATAATACTCTAACTTCTTTTCAATCAAGTTATTAAATTCTTTCAATTCAGGAGAAAATTGACGACAATGAGAACAAGTTTTTCTACCAAAATATATAGTATGTTCCAATTGATCCTCTGTAAAAGATTGACGAACGGCTTCAATATCTACCTTTTTAAAGTCCGCAACATTCTGTTCATACTCTTCGGGAGTTACAACGGAAGGTTTACGCTCCACATTTTCCGTACCCGATTGCAAATCTGGTGCCACAACAGAACTATCATTAGGCTGGATAGAGGAAGAAGTAGTCTGTTCTTCTGCATATGCAACACCTGTAGTAATAGATGCAAATACAAGTGGTACAAGTAATAGTGATTTTATCTTTTGTTTCTTCATAAGAATACTCCTTTACATTTGATATATTTATCTTACCTTATTTAAGATTACAAATTCATCTAAATCTTAAATGGTCATCAAAACATCTTGAATTGCAAAAACTTCATTAAAAAAGGTAAGCATTTTGAAAACACTTACCCTTTTATACTTTATTAACCTCTACTTTTTATAATACTTCAACCCCCAAATGAGCAAAAGCATGATAATCAAGCATAGAACCACACCAATATAGGCGATTATTTGTTGGTAAGATTCTCCTGCTGTGATACCTCTATACAGACAAATAATAGACATAAAGCCTGTCAAGCCGATGAACATGAGTTGATTGGTTCTAGGACTAACCAAATCATCATCTTCAAACTCTCTTATCCTCATTTCCCTAGTGAGATAAACAGTAACCAAAATAGAAGCTAAATTAATAACCACTAAAAGAAATTGGAAAACTAAGGAAAAATTTAAAAACTGACGAGATAGAAATAGATAAGTGGAGACAAGTAAGGGCAACTGACATAGGAACAATCTCGCAAGGAAGATATTCCGTTTTTTAGCAAGAAAAGTTTTCATTTCTTTTCTTTCTTTTTAATTAAAACAAAATAGATCATAACCGCAATCAGATAGGCTATGGTATAAAATAGATGATACCAAATACTCTCCCTAAGCGGATAAAGAAAGATGGACATGATCAGATACAAGGTTAAAATGATTAATATTTTTTTCTTCATAAGATTTACTCCTAAATGTATGCTTTATCTTAGTTTAGCTACAACCTTTACACTGCTAGTATAGCACTCATTTTGATTTTGAATCACTGAAATCATAAATGATCATCAAAACATCTTGAACAATAACAAGATTTTCATCTATACAAAAATAGTTATACTCAACAACAATCCAACTAAAGAACTAAACACATATAGTTTAAAATACTTTTTGAGATTTCAAACAATACTGACAAAGTTAATAATAAACCTGTGGTAGTATTTCCCAGTTCTACTGCTTTCTAATTTTATAAGTGTATTAATTAAATAATGTATTAGAAAAAACGAACAAGACTGTGTTAATAACCTATCTTATTCGTTTAATTTATTAGACTTGTTCAAGAATTATTTGAAGCAAGATTTGGTTAAACAGTTAATTTTTAATGTTTCAACTAGCCATTAGTTTTTAGTTTTCACCTATTTAAATCAGCTAAAACAATCCTTAATAGCACCTGTATATTATAGTTCCGGAGTTTCAACAAAATACCGAACAAGTCGATTATTCAATTTTTATAGAAGTTTACAAGCACCTTTTAACATGGAACTGGAGGTGCAGGATTCCATGAACTTTTTGGAATGCATACTGGAGGAACATATGGACCAGGTTTTATCATCCCTCCGATACTCTTCAAAATCCCCCAGCCAATACATCCGATATCTCCAATAAAACAGTCATCTCCACCACTAATTGTCTCTAATTCTACTTCATTCAAAGCAATATAATCAATTTTTTTCATTGTTATAATTCATTCCTTTCGTTTTACTCAAGGCACAACACAGAATGAAAAAGTGTTGTGCTCTTTATTTTGTTTTATAATAATAATGAGAAAGCCTATCACTACTACAAATCACGGATAGGTGAATAAATGAGTGGTACAGCCACTACCTCGTATTTTTATAGGTGTCATTCTTTCCATCAAGCACAAGAACTGTGACTAGGAGCACGTAAACTTATAATTGAATAAGCGACTCGTTTGCAAAAGAACAGTTTCTATCCGTACATAGGTCATTAAGTTATATATATTCTTATACAATACAACACTATTATATCTATACACGAACACAGAACCACTGATGAGGATTTTTCCGGCATTGATTCGTAAAATCACCAATTGCTGTATCAACAATTCTACCTACAACATAGCCACCTACCGTCCAAAACACAGCATCGTCAACCCCAAATATTCCTCCCTCTATTCTATCAAGCATTTCATTATCTATAACAGAAAATTGTGACATCATTTTTGTATTCATGACAAATACTCCTTTTTTATTTTTAATTTTTGTCCTGTTGCAACCTTGACAAGTTTAGTATATCATTGTTTGTTAAAGTTTTTCATCCAAATCTTGAATTGTCATCAAAACGTCTTGAATTAGCTTTTCATTTGAAACCACCTCTAAATTTTTTAAAAAAAGATAATTTCTAATCACTTTTTTACCATTCAGGAAGTTTCAATGACAATTCAAGATTTTATAAAACATGAACTTAGTATCATGGTATAATAAATTCATATTTTATATGAAAGGATTTGCCAATGACTTCTTATAAACATACATTTGTTCCTCAAATAGATGCTAGAGACTGTGGTGTCGCTGCCTTAGCCTCGATTGCCAAATTCTATGGTTCAGATTTTTCTCTAGCTCACTTGAGAGAACTTGCAAAGACCAACAAAGAAGGGACGACTGCTCTTGGCATTGTAAAAGCCGCTGATGAAATGGGCTTTGAAACAAGGCCTGTTCAAGCAGATAAAACGCTCTTTGATATGAGCGATGTCCCCTATCCATTTATCGTTCACGTTAACAAAGAAGGGAAACTCCAACATTACTATGTTGTCTATCAAACAAGGAAAGACTATCTGATTATTGGTGATCCTGATCCTTCTGTAAAAATCACCAAAATGTCAAAAGAACGCTTTTTCTCTGAATGGACTGGAGTAGCTATTTTTCTAGCTCCCAAACCCAGCTATCAACCCCATAAAGATAAAAAGAATGGTCTACTGAGCTTCCTCCCTCTGATTTTCAAACAAAAATCTCTCATTGCTTACATTGTTCTCTCAAGCTTATTAGTCACTATTATCAATATCGGTGGTTCTTATTATCTCCAAGGAATCTTGGATGAGTACATCCCAAATCAGATGAAATCAACTTTAGGAATTATCTCAATTGGTCTAATTATCACCTATATCCTCCAACAAGCCATGAGCTTCTCCAGAGATTATCTCCTAACTGTTCTGAGTCAGAGATTAAGCATTGATGTAATTTTGGCCTATATTCGCCATCTCTTTGAACTTCCTATGTCTTTCTTTGCGACACGTCGTACAGGAGAAATCATTTCACGCTTCACAGATGCTAACTCTATTATAGATGCCTTAGCTTCTACCATTCTCTCTCTTTTTCTTGATGTTTCCATTCTGATCCTTGTAGGGAGTGTCTTACTGGCACAAAATCCTAACCTCTTTCTTCTTTCTCTTATTTCCATCCCTATTTACATATTCATCATCTTTTCTTTTATGAAACCTTTTGAAAAAATGAACCACGATGTCATGCAAAGCAATTCTATGGTTAGTTCTGCTATTATCGAAGATATCAACGGGATCGAAACCATCAAGTCACTCACAAGTGAAGAAAATCGCTACCAAAATATTGACAGTGAATTTGTCGATTATTTGGAAAAATCCTTTAAACTTACTAAATATTCTATTTTACAAACTAATTTAAAGCAAGGAACAAAGTTAGTTCTTAATATCTTTATCCTATGGCTTGGTGCTCAATTAGTCATGTCGAGTAAGATTTCTATCGGTCAGCTGATTACCTTTAATACACTTCTTTCTTACTTTACAACTCCTATGGAAAATATTATCAACCTACAAACTAAACTCCAATCTGCGAAGGTTGCTAATAACCGCTTGAACGAGGTCTATTTAGTCGAATCTGAATTTCAAGTTCAAGAAAACCCTGTTCATTCACATTTTTTGATGGGCGATATTGAATTTGATGACCTTTCTTATAAGTATGGTTTTGGACGAGATACCTTAACAGATATTAATCTCACGATTAAACAAGGAGATAAGGTTAGCCTAGTTGGAGTTAGTGGTTCTGGTAAAACAACTTTAGCCAAAATGATTGTCAATTTCTTTGAACCCTACAAAGGACATATTTCCATCAATCATCAGGATATTAAAAATATTGATAAAAAAGTCTTGCGCCGTCATATTAATTACCTGCCCCAACAAGCCTATATCTTTAATGGCTCTATCTTGGAAAACTTAACCTTGGGTGGTAATAATATGATTAGCCAAGAAGATATTCTAAAAGCTTGTGAATTAGCTGAAATCCGTCAAGACATTGAAAGAATGCCTATGGGCTATCAAACTCAGCTCTCTGATGGAGCTGGTCTATCAGGAGGACAAAAGCAACGAATAGCCCTCGCTCGTGCTCTTTTAACTAAATCTCCTGTTTTAATACTAGATGAAGCTACTAGTGCTCTCGATGTTTTGACTGAGAAAAAGGTTATAGATAATCTTATGTCCCTAACTGATAAAACCATTCTCTTTGTAGCCCATCGTCTAAGTATAGCCGAACGGACTAACCGTGTCATTGTTCTTGACCAAGGGAAAATCATTGAAGTTGGTAGTCATCAAGAGTTAATGCAGGCGCAAGGCTTCTACCATCATCTATTCAACAAATAAGGAGAATGTTATGAATCCTAATCTTTTTAGAAGCGTCGAGTTTTATCAGAGACGTTACCATAATTATGCGACAGTATTGATCATACCACTTTCATTACTGTTTACTTTCATCTTAATTTTCTCCCTTGTTGCCACAAAAGAAATTACCGTTACGTCACAAGGAGAAATTACCCCTACAAGTGTCATTGCATCCATTCAGTCGACCAGTGATAATCCTATCCTAGCTAATCATTTAATGGCAAATCAAGTAGTTGAAAAAGGCGACTTACTCATCAAATACTCTGAAACAATGGAAGAAAGTCAGAAAACTGCCTTAGAAACTCAGTTACAAAGACTTGAGAAGCAAAAAGAAGGACTTGGAATTTTGAAACAAAGCTTAGAAAAAGCGACTGATCTTTTTTCTGGTGAGGATGAGTTTGGCTACCATAATACCTTTATGAATTTTACTAAACAAGCTCATGATATTGAACTGGGTATCACAAAGACTAATACTGAGGTTTCAAATCAAGCCAATCTTGCTAATAGCAGTTCATCAGCTATTGAACAAGAAATTACAAAAATGCAACAACAAATTGGAGAATATCAAGAGCTGAGAGATGCTATCATAAACAAAAGAGCGCGCTTACCGACTGGCAATCCACACCAGTCAATTTTGAATCGTTATCTTGTAGCCTCTCAAGAACAAACACAAGAAACTGCAGATGAGCCATTTTTATCTCAAATCAATCAAAGTATTGCAAATCTTGAATCATCTATCGCAAGCCTCAAAATTCAGCAAGCTGGTATCGGAAGTGTAGCAACTTATGATAATAGTTTAGCAACCAAAATTGAAGTACTCCGCACTCAGTTTTTACAGACAGCTTCTCAGCAACAACTAACCGTGGAGAATCAATTAACAGAATTAAAAGTACAACTAGATCAAGCGACACAGCGCTTGGAAAACAATACCTTAACTGCTCCAAGTAAAGGTATCATTCATCTGAACAGCGAATTTGAAGGTAAAAATAGAATTCCGACTGGTACAGAAATTGCTCAAATATTCCCTGTCATCACAGATACAAGAGAAGTACTAATCACTTACTACGTATCATCTGACTATCTCCCCTTACTAGATAAAGGACAAACTGTAAGATTAAAACTTGAGAAGATTGGAAATCACGGTATTACCATCATTGGCCAACTTCAGAGCATTGATCAAACTCCTACCAGAACAGAGCAAGGAAATCTCTTTAAATTAACCGCTCTTGCAAAACTATCTAATGAGGATAGTAAGCTCATCCAATATGGCTTACAAGGTCGCGTCACTAGTGTAACTGCAAAGAAAACATATTTTGATTATTTCAAAGATAAAATTTTAACACATTCTGATTAATTTTCAGATAACACTCTATAACTATTTATTATCTTATAAAACAGGAGAATCATAACATGGATAAGAATCAAAACCTAACTTCATTCCAGGAACTAACAGCTACTGAACTCAACCAGATTACAGGTGGAGGGTTGTGGGAAGATTTATTATATAACATTAATAGATATGCTCATTACATCGCACAAGGACTTCATCAGCCAATACAACTATAAAAAAATAAGACCGAGAAACAAGCACTCTCGGTCTTATTTTTCATCATTCTGTATGTATCATAGTAAGTACCTGACGAAAGACTTGATCTTGACAGGTGGTATTGAGACTGACATTGGGATAACTTTCCACAATCTTCATGACGGTATAGAGACCAACACCTCGGCCCTCCCCTTTAGAACTAACCCCAAAAGAGTAGATTTCAGAAACATCTATCCCCTCTTCTTTGATGGAGTTTTCAATGATGAAGGTCTCCTGTGCCCCATTTTTAAAAAAGGCAATTGAAACGTGAGGTTGACTGACCTCTGCACTAGCTTCAATAGCATTGTCACAAAGGATAGATACGATGGTTAAAAAATCAAGCAGACTCATCCCCTCAACTTGAATCTCCTCAGGAACTTCGATATTAAAGACAATATCCTTTTCTCTGGATTTTAGAAATTTTCCTGCGAGGAGACTTTTGAGGGAACGGTCACGAATATTCACCAATCGGCCCAGGTCATATTTATTATCCTGCAATTTTTCACTGGAATCCTTCAAGACGGAGTCATAGACCTCTTTTATCTGCCCCATATCCTCCTCTTCAATACCTAGGCGTAAGCTGGTCAAGAGGTTGGTGTAATCATGACGAAAGCTCCGAACTTCCTTATAAAGCTCCTCTATATGCAGACTATACCTCTCCATGTCTCTATAGCGCAAGGTCTGCTCTTGGTTCAGTTTTTCCTGAAGTTTTTCCTTCAAGTAGGTATCCAATTTCTTGACAACCCCCATAAAAAAGAGCAAGTAAAACACCAGAATCAGATGGCGAACAGTCGTTGATTGAATACTTTGTTCATATTCAAAAAAAGACAGACTTTCCATGACTAGATAGTAGGCCCCCATTATCCAGTTAATCTTAATCAGGGACTTTTGAAAATCTTTATCTAGAATCTCCCTTCTCAAACTAGTAAAATCATAGTCTAACCATTTTAAAAATACTAGAGAAATGAAGAAATTGAAAATTATTATACATAACCCAGTAAATGAGTAGTCATCATATACTTGCCCTTGTCCCAAAAATGGAAGCACAAAATAGGAGACTCCCCTATAAAAGAGATTCACCAATATCATTGGAAAGAGACCATAAAAGAAAAGGAGTTTTTTAGGAAGCCCTCTTAACAATAAGAAAGACAAGCCTATGCCGTACAAGGGTTCCATAAAATAAGATAGGTAAGCATTTCCTACTATATAGCTAATCATTACAAAAACAAAGGCCAACAGTATCTTAAAAAGAAAAGCCTTAAAAATCCTCTCGAAAGTAAGATTAATTCCATCCACCTTAAAGAAAATGACAATTTCTAGCCCATTAGTAATAAGTGTATACAATAATATCCAAGCAATATTCATAAATTCTCCTAGCTCAGTGTAAGTTATTGATAGCCTCAGACACTTCCCTGATCTTATAACGCGCGATTAGACAGCTTCCACCATTAGGAAAGTAAAGCAGTTTTTCTTTCTTATCCAAATGCACTACATTGGCTGGATTGATGAGAAAAGAACGATGACACTGCAAGAGATGAGGCTCCTGCTTGAGAACCTCCTCTAGACTCGCCGTAAATTCCAGCCTATCCGTCTTGGTATAGAGAATAACACGATGGGGTCTTGGGGACGTTTCGAGATAGTAAACCTCTTTAAAAGGATACTGAAATTGAGCAAATTTTGATTTAAAGTAAAAGCAATCTTCCGCCAGGCTTTTGCTGTCTTGACTATCGGCATAGAGAAGAGCTGTCTCAATACGAGACTCAAACTCCTCTGCCGAAAGGGCCTTATCAATGTAGTCCAAAGCTGACACTTGGTAGCGAAAGGACAGGGGCATAAACTCTGAGTGAGTTGTCACAAAGACAATCAGGGCATAAGGATCTCGATCCCGAATCTTTCTAGCCACCTCTAGCCCCTTCATCTCTTCGTTTCGAATCTCAATGTCCAAAAAGAATAGCTGATGCGCCCCCTTCTCATGCACCTCTGCCAGCAGTTGGTCTGGTTTCCCAAAGACTTCAAAAGAACTAGGAATGATACTCTGTTTTTTCAAAAGTTTCTCAATCGTCGTTTCAATTCTAGCTTGTTGGGAAAAGTCATCTTCTAAAACAAATATTCTCATCTTCTTACTCTCCCTCTTTCAACCATTTTTGACGAATTTCTCTATAGCGACGTCTGGCATACTTGACAGCATATTGACCTTCTTCTCCAAGAAAAAGAGTCTTTCTTTGGATATCCATGGATTTTAGCCGTTCAAGGTTGACCAGACAATTTCGATGACATCTCGTTAAGGTTTCCCCATATTGTTTCTCAAGATTGCTTAAATTTTGAAACAGATCAAAGCTAGCGTCTTCTGTAACAATCTGCACGGTATGGGCTTTACTTGGATGCGTTTGGATATAGTAGATATCCTTTATGTTTAATTTGAAAATCTCTTTCTCTTTTTGGATGATAATGTAGTTCATGGATAAAACCTCCTAAAAAGAGGATAGCATAAGTCTAGAAACTATTTTTCACCAAATCCTAAACGGTTCTTAAAAATTCCTAAAGTGTCGAATCATTCGCAAAATATCTATGATAATCTTACAATTATTTTATCATAAAATCCTGCAATTACCATTCAGGAAATTTCAATGACAATTAAAGATTTGAAGGTAAAAAATGAGTTAAAAGTGATAAGCTATGATTATAGAAAGACAATCACTTGAAATAACTTTAGAACCATCACAAAGGAGAAATTCTCATGACGGATACAGACCCTATCAAAAGAGCTCAGACTTTGATTACTGACTTAAATAAAGCTTACCAAGTCTGCAAACAGGCAACAGCTGACGACGTTCGCTTTCAGGAGCAATTAAACTCTATTCTTCTCTTTCTCTCTAAAGCTGAGATAGTGGATAATCGATTCTTGATTGAGTTGGAAAAATTTTACCAGACTTCCAGTCTTCTCATGGGCCTCAGTGCTCTTGATCCAGATGCTCCTACTCGCGCCGCTTGGCGGGCCTATGACCGTTTCCACTTTGACCAAGTCAAAACCAAGCTAAGTCTCTACGGACCAACTATTATCTTGTAGAAAATAAAAGAAGCTGAGACAGACTGAACTCAACTTCTTTTTTAGTGTCATATAAGTACGTTTTAGTCCTGCATCTGACGTTTCACCTGATAAGGCAGGTACAAGACTTGTAAAACTAAACCAGCACCCAGCAAGGCTAGGAGGGCCTGTTTTTCTTGGAAAGTCACAAGGCCGACGACTAATTCCACTATCAAGACGAAACTGGTCAATCCTCTGACTATAGCCTGCAACCCTCTTTCCTTTTGTCCCTTGTCTAGTGGGAAAAGCTGGGTCAAGTATTGATAATCAAAGGCGTGATAAAGGGCCAGCAACTGGAAAAGCAAGAGGTAGTTAAATAGAACTACCACTGCTGTCGCAATCCAAGCTTGCTCGATAAAGACTAGAGCTAACAAGGATAGGAAGAGGAGGCGGAGACTGAGGGCAAAGAGGTCGCCATTTCGCAAGTAAGAACGAAGATAGAGATTTTGCCAAATTTTCCCAGGTGCCTTCTGAACAGTCTTTAGGATAAAATCCAGATAAGTGCGACGTTTGACACTATTTGAAACGCCCTTAACCTGCGTAAAGAGAGCAAAGAAACGAAGCAAAACTTGCTTGCGCTTGCTTTCTTGGGAGATCACATAGTCCCAGTCGATTCCAGTCTCAGTAAGAAATTTACTGGCTTTTTGGCGAAAGAGGAGATATTTTCCAACTCCCAATAAAACCACATAGATGAAAAAAACTGGCAAGCCATAGCCCATGGCTAAAAACAAGGGTACAAACAAAAGCAAGAAAAGGGTTTGGACCAAGAGCCAAAAGACCAGTGAGCGCACTGTCTGCCCTTTGAGGTGAGACTTAACCTCCTCTTCACTGACTAAGAGAAAGAGCTTGTCAGGTCCTTCCATATAGGTCGCGATTCCTCCCCAAGCCAAAAGCAAGGCAGATACAATCCCCAAAAACAAGAGGATAGGCCAGTGGTTTTCAGGAAAATGTTGCAGAAGTTGACTGTACTGGTAAGCTAGAAAACCGATGAGAACTAGCAGGAACAAGACAAAGTGGTCATTGAGAACATAGCGCAGATAACCGACACACTCCTTACGAAAAGCCTGCTTTCGCTTTAAAAACAAGTCTTTCATAGCTCCTCCTCTTTGGTCAGAGCCAAGTAAATATCATTCAAACTCGCTTCAGGCATGTCAAAGGCTTCGCGGAGTTGCTGGAGGTTCCCCTGAGCTCGCACCTCCCCCTTGTGGAGAATGACAAAGGCATCACACATCTTCTCCGCCGAATCCAGCACGTGGGTACTCATGAGAATGGACTTGCCTTTTTGCTTTTCTACTTCTAGAAGCTGAATCAAGTCAGAAATGGCCAGCGGATCGAGCCCAAGGAAAGGCTCATCAACGATAAAGAGGCTCGGATCCACCACAAAAGCACAGATAATCATGACCTTCTGCTTCATTCCTTTGGAAAAATGCACTGGAAACCAGTCCAATTTTTGGTCCAAACGAAACATTTTTAACAAAGGTTCCACACGATCAAAAGCCACATTTTGCTCAATACCATAGGCCATGGCAACCGTCTCGATATGCTCTCTAAGAGTCAATTCCTCATACAAGCTAGGCGTTTCTGGGATATAGCCAATCTGTTTGCGATAGCTAGTCGCATCTTCTCGCAGGGTCAAACCATTAATCTTGATTTCCCCACTGTAAGGCGTCAAAAGACCGATAATCTCATTGATAGTCGTTGATTTCCCAGCACCGTTGAGACCAATCAAACCGACCAACTGCCCACTTTCAACTGTAAAGGACACATCTTTCAAGACAGGAACGTGAACATAGCCTCCTGTCAGGTTTTTAATTTCTAACATATTTTCTCCGAATCTGGTATAATGTAGCTATATTATATCAAAATTCAATACAGTAGAGGTGGATTTTATGTCAGATTGCATTTTTTGTAAGATCATCGCAGGGGAAATTCCTGCTTCAAAAGTATACGAGGATGAGCAGGTTCTTGCCTTTCTTGATATCTCTCAAGTAACGCCTGGACACACCCTCATTGTACCCAAAGAGCACTATCGTAATCTTTTGGAGATGGATGCCCCAAGTGCCAGCCAACTCTTTGCCCAAGTACCACTGGTAGCTCAAAAAGTTATGAAAGCTACCAAAGCTGCTGGTATGAACATCGTCGCCAACTGTGAGGAAGTTGCTGGTCAAACAGTCTTTCATACTCACGTGCATCTCGTACCTCGCTACGGTGCAGAAGATGACCTCAAGATTGACTTTATCGCCCACGAACCTGACTTTGACAAACTTGCCCAAGTCGCTGAAACCATTAAAAACGCTTAAGGAGATGCCATGAAACTATCCAATCTATTGCTATTTGCAGGAGCTGCAGCTGGAAGTTATTTTGTCGTGAAAAACCGCCAAGCCATTCAGGATGAAATGCTAGATACAACTGACCGCGTCCAAGCTATCAAGGATGATTTGGATATCATCCAAAACAGCCTACAAATCATTGACCAACAAAAATCCCTCATCAAGGAATACCAAAAAGACTTGACCTACAAGTTCAAAGTTTTAGAAAAAGATTTCCAAACCAGACTAGCTGTGATAAAAGAAACACAGGAGCTTGAGGATAAGTAAAAAGAGACAACAACTTTCCTTAAATCCATTTTGGGTTACTAGATTCGAACAGAAAAGGGAGGGAATGAGAATGAAACAGTTTGTAAAAGTTCTAGCGAAGGTCATCGCGATCCCTTGCGGCTGCCTCTGCCTGCTTGCAGCCCTAGCATTTCTACTAGTGGCCAATCTTTTCAAGGCTTCACCGAGTGACATCCGTGAGGGGAATGAAGCCTTAAAACAAATCTTTATCTCTCTTGACATGCCTCCTGAGAAAGTAGAATCAAATGGAAGGTATCAATTTGAGGGTGGAGGCTTACATTTTTATGTTACTTTCTCAGACGAGGTCATCAATAGCCACCCCGTCCTAAAAGAAAGTCCAAAACTCACCAAAAACCGACTCGAAGTCTATGTCCTCCAGACAGGAGAGATTTCCTACTATAAAGTAGGGGTTAACTTGTTCAATCATGGTTTAATACAATTTTTCGAGACAGAAAGCGAGAAGTATCTCCAAGAAATCGGAAAGACATTTAACCCTAATTACTCAATTCTCTTTTGGAATGATCAGGAAAGTCTTAAAAAGGGAATTGTATTCTATGAAAAAGCTTTGACTTTAGTGGATATTCAGGATAACTCGGCGATCAAACATATCGATACTGTCACTGTGAAACCTGGTAAAGAAGCGGAACTTAAGCAACTCATTCAGGAGATGGATGCAGCTGGCTTGCTCACTCAAAAGTATAAATAGTAGACTAACTGGAGAATGATTTCTCGATACTAAATTTCCCAAGATTATACAAAAAAAGAGCCCGCCGGCTCTTTTTACTTTATTCTCCTTCAAAGGCATCTTTAATATGGTCAAAGAAGCCTTTTTTCTTTGGATTGACTTTCAAGTCACCTGCAGCCGCGAATTCTTTAAGCGCTGCTTTTTGGCGGTCATTCAAACCTGTCGGAGTCACGACATTGACAGTAACGTATTGGTCACCAACGGCACCGCCACGAAGGCTCGGTGCTCCCTTGCCACGTAGACGGAATTTCTTGCCAGTCTGAGTTCCTTCTGGGATAACCAATTCAACATCTCCATGAACAGTTGGAATTTCCACAGTATCTCCAAGAGTTGCTTGGACAATATTGAGATTTAACTTGTAGAAAATAGTTGTTCCTTCACGTTCAAATTTATCACTGGCTTCAACAGAAACCACCACGTACAAGTCCCCGTAAGGTCCACCGTTAAAGCCTGCTTCACCTTGACCAGCGAGGCGGATTTGTTGGCCTGTTTCCACACCAGCAGGGATTTTTACATGTACGCTATGAGCTTGTTTTTCATGACCTGTTCCGTGACAAGTTGTACATGGATCTTTGATTTCTTTTCCACGACCATGACAGACATCACAGGTTACTTGACGGCGCATCATACCAAGAGGAGTCTGCGTATCGACATTAATGACACCAGCACCATGACAGCGTCCACAAGTGACTGGACTTGTTCCTGGTTTAGCACCAGATCCATTACATGTACGACAGCTAGCTTCACGGTTGTACTTAACTTCTTTTTCCGTTCCGAAGATAGCTTCTTCAAAGGTCAAGTTCATACGATACTGGAGGTCATCCCCTTGACGAGGAGCGTTTGGATTGCGTGAAGCTCCGCCCCCCCCGAAAAAACTTGAGAAGATATCTTCAAAACCACCGAAGCCACCTGCTCCGTCAAAACCACCAAAACCGCCAGCACCACCAAAGCCACCGTTGGCACCTGCAGCACCATACTGGTCGTAGGCTGCACGTTTTTGGTCGTCACTTAAAGTCTCATAGGCTTCTTGAACTTCCTTGTATTTTTCCTCAGCGCCAGGCTCCTTGTTGATATCTGGGTGGTATTTTTTGGAAAGCTTACGATAAGCCTTTTTGATCTCGTCTGACGAAGCGTTTTTTGACACCCCCAGACGATCATAAAATTCAGTATTGTTCATAATTCAAGATACAAAGGGCGTCAAACGGACACAGCCAAAATAGGAGTTTTGACGACAAACACTTACGTCCTAGAAAAAACTATCTTTTTGGCACAGTCCGTAGCCCGTGTTCAATTCCCTGAACACACTTGTTCCTTTCTATTGATATTTTGAATTAAACCACCATTTAGGTCGGGTTCAATTCCTTTCTTTTATATTGAGTTAGAAATTTCGGAAACCGTGTTCAGTTACTCGAACACCCTTATTCCTTTCTATAATTTATAAGTAAATATTTAGAGGGTATTTTCTATACTCTGCTTCACTTCATCAAACTCTTCATCTGATAGAGTAAATATCAAATCCTCCTCTGTATACCCGTCTTGTTCTTTAAAATAGTTGTCAGTATTTTCTGTCAAATCTAGACCAAGAATTACTTTTCTTGCAAACTCTTGATGTGCAAAACCAATAGCAGTAATGATATTTTTATCTTGCAGGACAGCTTTTGCTTTGAAATTTTTCCGAGGAAGAAATTCAAAATAGTCAAAGAAGTTTTGCCAAATCCCACCTGTAAATTTCGTATCATTCAATAAACCTGCTTTTGCCAACAAAATAGGTGCTGAAGAAATGGCTGTAATTAAGATATCCTGCTTACCGAGTTCCCTCAAAAACGAATTTAATTTTTCATCCTGTAGAGCAGGACCTATATTTACCATTCCTGGCAAAATCACACAAGAATATTCTTCTATACGTACTTGATCCAATATTTTTGTAGACCGACAAGGCAAGCCATCCTCAGATATAACTATCGAATAATCTGAAGCGACATAATCAATCGTGATGTCAAAAGACAGAGCTAAAGTACTTGTTAAAGCGGTTATCTCATGAAGAGAAAAATTAGGATAAATGATACAAAGTACTTTTTTCATACGCAACATCCTCTATTTTACCGAAAAACAGAGGCTGGGTTGCAACCTCTGGATTTCTTCCTATCATTATTACATTTAGACAATGAACCTTAGTAATTCGTCATTCTTAACGAGTTAGGCTTAACTGAGTTTCGGCTAAAAACTTCGGAAAAAAGATAAGCCATCTTTTGTGCATCGCACAAGGCGATGACTTCCTATTTTTCTTTTGTTTTCTTAACGCCTCAACATCTTACTTCTCAGTAAACTCTCCGTCTACGACGTCATCGCCTGCGTTTCCTGTTGCTTGTGCGCCTTCTGCTCCTGCTTGAGCTTGTTGGGCTGCTGCGGCTTGTTCGTAAAGTTTAACAGCAAGTCCTTGAGCTTTTTCATTCAAGGCTTCGAGTTTTGCTTTCATTTCGTCCAAGTTGTTGTCTTCTTGAGCTTTCTTAAGCTCATCAAGTGCAGCTTGGGCAGCATCACGTTCTGCATCGAAGCCTTTACCTTCAGTTTCCTTGATTGTCTTTTCAGTCGCAAAGATTGCTTGGTCAACTTCGTTACGAAGGTCTACTTCTTCTTTACGTTTCTTATCTGCTTCAGCGTTAGCTTCTGCATCTTTCATCATGCGGTCAATTTCTTCGTCTGTCAAACCTGAGTTAGATTGGATAACAATTGTTTGTTCTTTTTGAGTTCCAAGATCTTTAGCCTTAACAGATACGATACCGTTCTTGTCGATATCAAATGTTACTTCGATTTGAGGAATTCCACGAGGTGCAGCTGGGATATCTGTCAATTGGAAACGTCCAAGAGTCTTGTTATCTGCTGCCATTGGGCGTTCACCTTGAAGAACGTGAATATCAACGGCTGGTTGGTTGTCTGCTGCAGTTGAGAAGACTTGTGATTTAGATGTTGGAATAGTAGTGTTGCGATCGATAAGTTTTGTAAATACTCCACCCATTGTTTCGATACCAAGTGACAATGGTGTTACATCAAGAAGGACAACGTCTTTAACATCACCAGTAATTACACCACCTTGGATCGCAGCACCCATAGCAACTACTTCGTCAGGGTTTACTGATTTGTTTGGTTCTTTACCAGTTTCAGCCTTAACAGCTTCTACAACGGCTGGGATACGAGTTGAACCACCAACAAGGATAACTTCGTCGATTTCTGACAAGCTCAAACCTGCATCTGAAAGGGCTTGACGAACTGGAACTTTTGTACGTTCTACAAGGTCACGAGTCAAATCGTCGAATTTCGCACGAGTCAAAGTCATTTCCAAGTGAAGAGGTCCAGCTTCACCAGCAGTGATAAATGGCAAGCTAATTTGAGTAGAAGTTACACCTGAAAGGTCTTTCTTAGCTTTTTCAGCTGCATCCTTCAAACGTTGCATTGCCATCTTGTCAGTAGACAAGTCAATACCGTTTTCTTTCTTGAACTCTGCTACCAAGTGGTCGATGATTTTTTGGTCAAAGTCGTCACCACCGAGTTTGTTGTCCCCTGCAGTTGACAATACGTCGAAGACACCGTCACCCAATTCAAGGATAGATACGTCGAATGTACCACCACCAAGGTCGAATACCAAGATTTTTTCTTCTTTGTCAGTCTTGTCCAAACCGTAAGCGAGTGCTGCTGCAGTTGGCTCGTTAACGATACGTTCTACTTCAAGACCAGCGATTTTACCAGCGTCTTTTGTTGCTTGACGTTGAGCATCGTTGAAGTAAGCTGGGACTGTGATAACTGCTTTGGTTACTTTTTCACCAAGGTATTCTTCAGCGTAACCTTTCAAGTATTGAAGGATCATAGCTGAGATTTCTTGTGGAGTGTATTCTTTTCCATTTGCAGAAACTTTTTCAGAAGTTCCCATCTTAGATTTGATAGAGATAACTGTATCTGGGTTTGTGACTGCTTGGCGTTTTGCGGCATCACCAACGATGATTTCTCCGTTTTTGAATGATACTACAGATGGAGTTGTACGGTTACCTTCTGGGTTTGCGATGATTTTGCTTTCAGTTCCTTCAAGAACTGCAACTGCTGAGTTTGTTGTACCTAAGTCAATACCGATAATTTTAGACATGTGTTTTTCTCCTTAAATTTTATATTCTATTTTTGACTTTTCTTAATATTCCCCTTAAGTGGTGGGGACGTGAGCAACTCCCTACGGGATTTCATCACTTATTTTTGAGCCTATTGTCTCAAAAATCCCCCTGTTTCACCACGGCGGGCAATATCTTTCTTGCAAGCCTCCGGCTTGTTTTTTATCTTTCTTCATAGTTTATTGTCGTTTCGGACAAGTTTTTAAGTTCTCTAGCCTAGTTATACACTACTACCATGGCTGGGCGTAGGATGCGGTCATGGAGTTTGTAGCCTTTTTGGAAGACTTGAGCGATGGTGTCTGCTGGGTGTTCATCGTCTGCTGGGAGAGTTTGGATGGCCATATGGTAGTTATGGTCAAATTCACCGTCAGCTGCGATTTCTTCGATTCCTTCTTCTTTCAAAGCGTGAATCAAACTCTCTTGCACCATCTCCAATCCTTTTTTGACATCGTCTGTCAAACCTTCAACTGCTAGTGCACGTTCTAAGTTGTCGAGCGATGGTAAGATTGCTTTTGCCAGGTCTTGGCTACGATAGCGTTGCAAGTTTTGACGTTCTTCATTGGCACGGCGTTGAATATTTTGCATTTCTGCATGAGCGCGAAGGTATTTGTTTTCGAACTCATCCGCACGTTCATTTGCCAAGTCCAACTCAGACTTCTCAGGAGTTGTTTCTTCAGTTGTTTCCACAACTTCCTCTTCTTTCATTTCTTCGTTTTTTTTATCTTGGGCCATTTTCGCCTCCTTTAATGATTTCAAAATTAATTTACTTCGTAATGATTACTGCTGAGGTAGCGATAAAAATCTGTCAACTTCATCGTCAAAACACGATTGACCACATTGACTTGGTTGACCAATTGCTGATAATCTAGATTGACTGGACCGATAATCGCTAGAATTCCAAAACCTCGATAAGGAATGAGGAACTTACTGCTAATCACCGCCAAATCTGCTAGACAGGATTCCTGACTGTCTGCAACACGGACATTTTGCATTTGATTTTCATGCAGACCTTCACGAATCTCCAGAGCCACTTTTTGCGGTTGGTCAAAGAACTGATAGGCTGCTAGATTGGCAAAATTCAAGAGATTAACTTTGCCCGATACCACAATGTTTTCGTTGAACATTTCTTTAAAAATGTGTTCAAAGAGATCCATGACATTATCCGTTGTTGTAAAGTAACGTTGGATAATTTGCGGAATCTCCGTCCGAATCTTGTAATGAATGTCCAGAACGGTGTGACCTAGGAAACGTTCTTGAATCAAGGTCTTGAGGCGATTTAAATCTTCCTGCAGGAAGTTCCTTGGAATCGAAAACTGACTGGTAACCGTTCGGGACTCGTCTAGGGTAAATACTGCCAAGGCTGTATGTTGTCCCAAAACAACGATATCAAAGGCTGTCAACCGTTGCCTGCTCGGCTCAACATCCAGAGCCACTACCGTACAGCCACTCAGGTCTGTCAGTAGATTAGCAGCCTCTTGCAGAATATCCTCCAGTTTGAAGAACTCCTGATCAAAGGCTTTGACAATCTCGTATACCTCATTTTCAGCCAGTCTGTCAAAAGCCAAGGAGTGTTTTACATAGTACTGAAACCCAGCGATACTTGGCATCCGACCGCTGGAAGTATGCGCTTTTTCAAGCAAACCCTGCTTCTCTAGAGCTGCCATGTCATTACGAATGGTAGCACTACTAGAATTGATAGACTCTTGTAGCGCCTTGGATCCGACAGGTTCGTGCGTTTTGGTAAAGATGTCAATAATCAGATTTAAAATATCCTGCTGACGCTCTGTAACCATCTCATCACTCCTCTCTGTCCGATCGATTAGCACTCTATGTATCAAAGTGCTAACTCATGATTCTATTATACACCCTTAGAAGAGAATGTCAAGACAAAAACTCAAAAAATTAGCACTCTTTTACCAAGAGTGCTAAAAATCAGTCTGAAGACCTAGAATCTTACTTCTCATCTACTTGGTATTTCCTTTTAAGTCTGTAATATCCATAGATTAGATAAAAAATTAAGCAAGCGTATAAAAAGAAAATAATAAAGAAAGACTGAGACAAATTTTCTCGATACAAACTCATGCAAACAACAAGACCACCTGAAAAAGTGGCTATACAGGAACGAAGTCTAGACCGCATAACTTCCCATCTGAGATCCTTACTCATATAGACTTCCTCCTCTGAAAGTATATCAGAAGTTGGTTTACGAAGAATTGAACAAAAACCTGTTTCTATCAATTCCCAACCGCTATTTCTAAAATCTTGTAGCTCATGCTTATACTTTTTAAGAAATCTAGAATCACAGATATGATAGATGACATCATCTGGTTGGCATTGTTCAAAATAGAAAAAACCAAAACGGTTAGTTCTATATCTCCAACCTTTCAAGTGCATCTCATGTAAATATTCTTCTTCCTTGTCCAAATCAACAATGGTAAAAATCCTAAATTGTACTTTGCTATTCATTGTCTTACCTCCAAATTAGAAAACAGGCATTCTTTCATTTATCAGATAATTCTTTCCACTTTTGACTCAATTTCCAAAAAATATAAGAAATCTGAATCGCAAAAACTATCAATAAAATCCAATCTATTATGAAAATCAAAAATACTTCCCATCTGAAAGAACTAGCTCCACTGACAAACTTTGAGAAAACCGGTAGTAGAGCTAAAAATAGAATCAAAATAGGAAGCATCCGCATTATTAAAATCCGTTTGATCATAGCTAACTTCCCTGTAGCGTCATTATAGATTTCAAACTCAGTATCCGATTCAATTTCAGAATGCGCTTTTCTAAAATAGGAAAAACTATTAAAGTCTGTAATATGCTCCCAGCCACAGTCTTTAAATAGTTGTAAATAGGAGGCTCTCTCTGATTTTTTCATGGGATAAAAGTCCAACTGATAAGACACCTGCTCCGGTTGGCACTTTTCAAAAGTATACTTAACCGCAACTACTAAGTTAGAGTAGCTTACTTCCTTAAGTTTCCAGCCCTTAGCATGCATTTCCCCAAGGTATAAAGCCTCTCTATCATAATCTGCAATTGTAGATATCCGATATACAACCTTCTTTTCCATCATACTTCCTCCCGACTATTTCTATAGAGCCGTTCAATACGTTTCAATTCAATATCTAAGACTTTTCGTCCCAAGTCTGTGATCTGATAGATTTTACGTTTTTCCTCTTCCCGGATAAAGGAAATCAAGCCATCCTTTTCCATTTTTGACAAGGTTCCATACATAGTTCCAGGACTAATCGAAACTTGCGAATCTGTTATCTCCTTGACCTTTTGTGTGATACTATAACCATGACGTTCCTTTTGTAGACAGAACAAGATATAAAATCCTGTTTCCGTCATCGGAAGATAAACCCGACGAATCTTATCCGTCAATTCCATTTAACCCCACCTCCTATTTAGTTCGATATATCGTACCTCGTTATATAAAATATATCACACCTCGATATAAAACGCAAGAAAAAAAGACCGCCCTCAGGCAATCTTTCTTCTATATTAGTAAAGGTCTAGATAGTTATCAACTTCCCATTGTGAAACGAAGGTCGCATAGCTAGCCCACTCGATACGTTTAGCCTCAAGGAAACTAGTATAGATGTGGTCACCTAGGGCAGCCTTAACCACTTCGTCTTCAGTCAAAGCCTTCAAAGCGTTGTGAAGAGTTGATGGAAGGTCGGTAATTCCAGCTTCCTTACGCTCTTCAGCTGTCATGATATAGATATTTTCTTCGATAGGAGCTGGTGCTTCGATTTTGTTTTCAATACCATGCAAACCAACTTCCAAAAGAACCGCCATAGCGATGTATGGATTTGCCATTGGGTCCACTGAACGCAACTCAAGACGAGTTCCCATGCCACGTGAAGCCGGCACGCGCACAAGTGGCGAACGGTTACGACCAGCCCAAGCAATGTAAACAGGTGCTTCATAACCTGGAACCAAACGCTTGTATGAGTTAACTGTTGGGTTCATGATAGCAGTATAGTTGTAAGCATGCTTGATCAAACCACCAAGGAAATAGTAGGCCGTTTCAGATAACTGCATTCCTTTTGGATCATTTGGATCAAAGAAGGCATTGTTTCCTTCTGCATCAAACAAGGACATATTACAGTGCATACCTGATCCAGCAATACCAAATTTTGGTTTTGCCATAAAGGTTGCGTAAAGACCGTGTTTACGAGCAATGGTTTTAACAACAAGTTTAAAGATTTGAATCTTGTCACAGGCACGGAGGACTTCATCATACTTGAAGTCAATTTCATGTTGTCCAACCGCAACCTCGTGGTGACTTGCTTCTACTTCAAATCCCATTTTGGTCAAGACATTCACGATTTCACGACGCGTATTGTCTGCAAGGTCAGTAGGTGCCAAATCAAAGTAGCCACCCTTGTCATTTACTTCAAGTGTCGGGTCACCATTTTCATCGAGTTTAAAGAGGAAGAATTCTGGCTCTGGACCAAGGTTGAAGGATTTGAATCCTACTTCTTCCATATGACGAAGAGCACGTTTGAGGTTGCCACGAGGGTCACCTGCAAATGGCTCACCTTCTGTTGTATAGACATCACAGATCAAACCTGCAACACTTCCATTCTCATCTCCCCAAGGGAAGACTGTCCATGTATCCAAGTCTGGGTACAAGTACATATCTGACTCATTGATACGTACAAAACCTTCAATAGAAGAGCCATCAAACATGGCTTTGTTTGACAAGACCTTATCTAACTGTTCATCTGTAGCAGGAATTTCGACGTTTTTCATCGTCCCCAAGATATCTGAAAACATGAGACGAATAAAGGTAACATTTTTTTCCTTGACTTCACGACGAATATCTGCAGCTGTGATTGGCATGGTTTTTCTCCTTAATATCTGACTACTTGCGGTTGCCTAACCGCGACCAAAAGGCGACTGTGCTGAAGCAAAGCGTCCCTGTTGGAGGAGCTCATTATGAAGCGCACGACGCACTTCCGTTGGGCTCACTGCTTTCTTGGATTTCGCCTCGCGTTCAGCATATTTTTTCTTAATCGCAGCAATATTATGACCTTCAGAGATATAATCTTTGATTTCAAGCAGACGATCCATGTCATTCAAGGAATACATGCGACGGTTCCCTTCGTTTCGATCAGGTTTGATCAACTCTTGATCTTCATAATAACGAATCTGACGCGCCGAGAGATCGGTCAATTTCATAACACTGCCGATAGGAAAAACAGCCATATTTCGGCGAAATTCTCTTTCCTTCATTTACAATTTCCTTCTTCCTGTCTATTATAGTCTAAAAAAAGACATACGTCAACGAATAATGTTATAAAATGTAACATTATTTTCTTTTTTTCTCCCAAAAGAGTTTCAGTTGCTCAATATCATAATTTACAAGGATTGCGACAAAAACTCCCATAAATGTTTCAAATACGCGCGCAAACACGTACAAAAATGTTTCTCCGCTTGGTATTGATAGGGTAATGATTAACATAGCCGCTACACCACCAATAACTCCTGCCTTGTTGTTCATAGCAACGTTTGTCATAATGGTTAACATGGTGCAAATTGGAACAACTAGTAAAGTTACCCAAAAGGCTCCATGAAATAAAGTGTTTAAGAGGAAAAAGACAAGGGCGTAAAAACCGCCAATACTATTTCCTAAGATACGCGAAGTTCCAAAATGGACACTCTTATCAAAGCTCTCTCGTAAACTGAAGACCGCTGTCAACGCTCCAATTTGAAGCCCCTTCCAGCCAAAAAAACCAAAAATCAAGAGAACTATAAATACGGCAATCCCTGTTTTGAAGGTTCGCATACCAAGCTTGAACTGTGACTTATCAAATTTATATTTTTTAAAATAACTCATATTCTCAACTTTCTACTACCATTTTAACATAAATTAGTTGATTTTATGAGTGAAAATCAATAGGAAGCGTTTTTAATTTAGGCTATAAAAAAGAGGAAACAGAGTTCCTCTTTTCTATGATTTCATCTAAGAAAGCTTATTTTTCTGTAAGTGCTGCCAATCCTGGAAGAACTTTACCTTCAAGAAGCTCCATTGAAGCTCCACCACCAGTAGAGATCCATGAGAACTTGTCTGCACGTCCAAGATTGATGGCTGCAGCAGCTGAGTCACCACCACCGATGATTGATTTAACACCTGGTTGTTTCACGATAGCATCCATGACACCGATTGTTCCAGCTTGGAAGTCAGGGTTTTCAAATACACCCATAGGTCCGTTCCATACAACTGTTTTCGCACCAGTCAAGGCTTCGTCAAACTTAGCAATTGATTTTGGACCGATATCCAAACCAAGGAAACCTGGGTCTACTGCTTCACCTTCAGTGTCTTTCACTTCAGTGTAGTCAGCAAATGCGTTTGCTTCTTTTGAGTCAACTGGCAAGATCAATTTGCCGTTTGCTTTTTCAAGAAGAGCTTTCGCAACATCCAATTTGTCTTCTTCTACAAGTGAGTTACCAATTTCGATACCTTGTGCTTTGTAGAATGTGTAAGTCATCCCACCACCGATAAGGACTTTATCAGCTTTTTCAAGCAAGTTTTCGATAACACCGATCTTGTCTGAAACTTTTGAACCACCAAGGATAGCCACGAATGGACGTTCTGGAGCTTCAACTGCTTCTTGGATGTAGGCAATCTCGTTTTCAAGAAGGAAACCAGCAACTGCTTTTTCAACGTTTGCTGAGATACCAACGTTAGATGCGTGTGCACGGTGAGCTGTACCGAATGCATCGTTTACGAAGATACCATCTCCAAGTGATGCCCAGTATTTACCAAGTTCAGGATCATTTTTAGATTCTTTCTTGCCATCAACATCTTCGTAACGAGTGTTTTCAACCAAGAGAACTTGTCCATCTTCAAGAGCGTTAACAGCGGCTTCCAATTCAGCACCACGTGTAACACCTGGGATAAATTTAACTTCTTGTTCCAATTTAGCAGCCAAGTCAGCAGCTACAGGGGCAAGTGATTTACCTTCTTTGTCTGCTTCTTCTTTTACACGTCCAAGGTGAGAGAAGAGGATTGCACGTCCACCTTGTTCAAGGATGTACTTGATAGTTGGAAGAGCTGCAGTGATACGGTTGTCATTGGTAATCACGCCATCTTTAACAGGTACGTTGAAGTCAACACGAACGAGAACTTTTTTCCCTTTCAAGTCAACGTCTTTAACAGTCAATTTTGCCATTAGATATGACTCCTTCTTTTTTTATACGTGTTAATTATATCACAAAATCCACAAAAGAGATAGAAAAACCCTAAACTTTTCTTGTTCATTCTTGCAACTGAAACTACTTTTTTTAAAATTAAAACTAGAAAGACCTCATCAAATAAGTTATTAAAACAAGGTTTGACCGATTTATAGTCAAACCTTGTTTTTTAATTTTTATGAGAAAATCCAAGATTCGTAAATCTGATTAGTCTTCTCTCCCCTTTCTAGAGAGCAAGCCGTAGCCACTCATTAGTCCGAGGAGTCCCAGCGCTACTAGACTAGCATCTCTTGTCGCTCCCGTATTTGGGAGCTCTCTGCTTGTTTCTTCAACTTTTGCTGGTGCTGCTGAAAGAGCTTGATCCCTTGTTTGTGAGACCTGCTCTTCTTTCGTTCCTACTTCAACAATTTCTGGAAGGGCTTCCTTGAGAACCTCAGTAGAGTGAAGGGTGCGTTTGCCCTGAGCATCAACTTCTACAAAGCGACGAACTTGGCCTTCAACTCCTGCTTGAACTAGCTGGCGTTGTCCTTTGAGAAGGGCTGCATTTGGTCGTTCCCGACGTTCGAAGGAAACTGTCCCCTCTTCAATTTCCAGTTTCGGAGTTTCTAGAACTAAATCTTTCACACCCTCAGCTGGTTGGTTACTTGAAAGGACTTTCGTTCCTACTTCAACAATTTCTGGGATCGCTTCCTTGAGAACCTCAGTAGAATGAAGGGTGCGTTTGCCCTGAGCATCAACTTCTACAAAGCGACGAACTTGGCCTTCAACTCCTGCTTGAACTAGCTGGCATTGTCCTTTGAGAAGCTCGGCGTTTGGTCGCTCCTGACGTTCAAAGGCTGTTGTTTCAGTTTCAATAACTAGTTCAGGAAGAGCTTCAACCGTTGGAGCCACTTCATTTGGATCCATGCTTCCAACATGATGGCTTTCTTCTGCAGGTGCTAGTTTCTTATTCAACTTTTCTTTCATGTCCGCAAAAGCTTGTGGAGTTGGTGTTTGTGAAGACAACAAAGCTTCAGCTTGGGCAATCAACTCATCTTGAGAATCTTTTTCGCGGACGGATTCGAGCAAGCCTTCCAATTCTTCTCTAGCAGTTTGATAACGTTGATTTCCATCCAAGTCCGCTCCAGCTTGTTTCAATTCATTCAAGGCTTTATTGACTTCTTCTTGACTGGCATCATGGTTTTCTGCAACAGCTTTCGCTGCATTAAGTTTCTCTACTAGTGCAGCTTGTTTGTCCTCACTTGAGAAGGTATAGGCAAGGGTTGACTGGCGACCTTGGGCAGCAGTGATTTCTTGTTTGAGGTATTCATCATTAACTGCAGCCTTTGGAGAAACCAAGACATCGAACTCAGCAGTATGTCCCTTGTAATGCAAGGTCAAGGTTTGTCGTCCAGTCTTCTGAGCATCATAGCCCGTGATTTCAACATCTTTATCAGTAAAGCTGTGAGACTCTTCTGTCTCATCATCATAGAGAACGCCGAAGCGACCTTCTGCAAGATCTAGTTGCTCTCCTACTAGATAGTCTGTTTTTGGTTTCTTAGTAATGTACAAACCTGCTACTTCCTTTGGTTTTCCTTCATCTTGACCAGTCACTTGTACCTTCAAGTCACCGCTTACTGGAAGTCCAAGATAGCTAACTGTGAGCTTTTGTTCCCCTTTTTGATGAGCTTTGTAGCCAGATACTGTCACACCTGAATGAGTAAGGTTGATCAGCTCATCGGCTTGTCCCCCTTCGTATTGAACACGGAGAGTGCCGCCTCTAAGGTCCAGTTTTTCTCCCTCTTTATAAACTGTCTTCTTAGGCCCTTTTTCAAGGCTAACAGATTTAATTTTTCTTTCATCCTGCGGAATCGCTACAGCCAAGGTGTTACTGATTTCTTTGCCAGGTAGTTGGGTACGATAGTAGAGGAGAGTTGGTTGCTTGTCAAAGCCCAATGGTGCTGTTGCTAGGTCGCCACCAGTTTCAGACTTCAAGGTTGCAATTGGTGTTTGTGAATCTGCCTTGTCGTAAACGGTGATAGTTGCACCCGCTGGAACATCAGAGAAGCCTAGTTGAACTTGATGGTTTCCAAGTGAACGGGTAGCTACCTTAGCCATTGGAATATTTTGGCTTTCTGTATCCAAGGTTTCGTACATCTTCCAGTTGTATATACGAATGGCTTTCCAAGGTGTTCCATTATCTGAAGTGATAACTTTTAGGCGCCAGTCTTGAGCGGTGATTGGTTTGTCAAGAGTGATATCTGTCACGTGCGCTTTATTGCCACGAACTTCCTTAGCTAGCTTCCACTCGCCATCTGTATCCTTGTAGTAAAGATCAAAGTCTTTGGTGTTCATCAAACCGTCGTTTACGGATTCTCCACCAGCTCCCGCATGATCCATTACCCATCTGACAACACGACGTGGTTGGGTCAAACGAATATCGACACTACCGCTCAATTGTCCTGAAGACCACTTGTCTGACAGGCTAGTAATGGTACCGTTCAACATCCCTTCGATGCCTTCTCCACCTTCAGTATTTGGGAAAGTGCTATCGATAACCTTTGCCCCTGGAACAATATTTTCAGCTAAAGGTCTTGGGAGAGTCGTATCCTGAACTGTCATCCCCCAGTTAAAGGATGCCGTCGCAGCTTCAGAACGAAGTCCATTTTTACCAACCGCAACGACTTTCAATTCCTGAGTCCTACCAGTCGCATTAGCAGAGCGGCTAACTTTTGGCAAGTAGATAGCGGAAGCAGATGATCCTGTCAACAAACGCCAGTTATCCCCATCTTTTTCGTAGACTTCATAGAAATCTGCATCTTGGTTACCCGCAAACTGGACCACTGCTTCAGCTTCTTGGGCATTCTTGAGAGATTGTTTCACTACAGAAAGGCCTGTAGGCGCTTGTGGTGCTTGGTGATTATCTGAAATGGTTAATTGACCTAGGTTAAACTGATAATCTTTTACAGCTCCTTCATGCTCGAAGAAGAGTTTGACTGCATAGATGGTTTTTCCAGCTAGTGAGCTAAGGTCAAATTCTTCATTCTTCCAGTCATCAGAGAGAGTTAGTTCTTTCCATGCGGCTGCATCCTCAAATTTGTAGTCTGGTGTTGTAGAGAAAGCCATATAAACTTTAGAGCCTTTTCCTCCCTTGTGGGCAACACGAAGTTTGGTTTTCTCAGTTACTTCTAGCTTGGTAGAATACAAATTCACATCCTGGTCCGTCTTACCAGCTACATCACCTGAGAATTTAAGGGAGTTACCTCCATTATAGGCATCTGTAAAGTCATATTCTGCACGAAGTTTTTCCCCCGTTGAAGTCTGCCACCAGCGCCATGTTGGCAAGACACCTGAAACAGAACGGTAGTTCCACTCAGAATCCTTAGAAACTTTACCGTCTACAAACCATTTTCTACCATGACCTGTATTAAAAGAGGTAGTGAAGGTGCGTCCTACTGCTGGAGTGCGGTCCGCAACTAAATTGGCAATTCCATACCACTCTTTGTCAGCTGGTTTTTGAGCCGTTGGATCTCCTTGGTAACCTGTAAAGAAGATGTCTTCGTTTTTGTGGTAATCTTCCCCTGTTTTTCCTAGACTGGTAATCGTATCTGGTGCAAAGAGTCCAAGTGACAAACGCAACTTGCCTTTTTCATCTAAGAGGGCATCCCATTTGACTTTGGTCTTATAAGAGCCACCTTGTTGCAATTCCAAGCCTGCAAAGACATCATATTGGCTACGTTCTAGCCATTTTGCCATCTCTACGGAGTGGTCATTCTTTTCCTTGTTCCAGTTGAAATTAGCAAAGAATTGATCTGCAGGGACTTTGTCTCCTTCTTTTTGCATGAACTGGTAGTTGTAATCACCTAGACCATCTTCGTGGTAACGACCGTATTTGTAGGTCATGGCATCGTACCAAGCATACTTGATTGGGTGATTGACCTTAGCCGCATATTCTTTTGTATAGAGCATGAATTGGCGCATTTTTTCACCAAGAGGTGCTACCAATTCCCCCGTTGTTTCCTGATTAATGAAATAGCCATCAAAGCCATAGTACTTAGCAAGATCGACAAGTTTCCGTGCGATAGGGAAGGTGCCATCTGCGTCTTGTTTCAAGGCAGCTGCAAATTTTTCTTGGTCGGCAATGCTGTTTGACCAGTTGAAAAAGAGTGTTCCATAAACGGGAACTCCGTTGCGGTGACCGGCATCAATGACATCTGGAGTTGGAACTAGACCTTCCCAGAAGACCATTGAATCCAAGTATTGCCAGTAATCAAAGGCGTAGGCCTTGAATTCTTCTCCACCTACAGAAGCGTGGTCTTTGGCCTTTGAGTTGGTATTTGCCAGCGCCTGAACCTTGGCTCTTCTGCTTGCTTTTTCATTAACCAATTGGCCTCTATGGCGCTTGGCGAGTTCAACTGAGGAACGGTTGATGGAATCATCCTCACGCGCACCCGGTTCCCATTTTAACAAATCTTCCCAAGTATCAAATTTGATTTCTTTTGGTCGGAGACTCTTTTCTTCATTTTTAGGAACGTCTGCTAGAGTCGGTTTGTCGGCTTTCTTCTCAGCCACTTGAGGAGCTTCCTCTGGTTTGACTTCTTCTTTTTCAGTTGGTTGAGCAGGTTTTTCAGCTTTATCTGCCGGAGCGGGTTTTGCCTCTTCTTTTTCATTGACCAAATCAGCTATTGCTGGAGTGTTTTCTGAAATTGGTTGCTCAGCTACTTTGTTCTCTGTTTCCGATAATTGTTTTTCAAGGGCTGCAGTATCTGGATTAGCTGTCTCACTAGTACTTGTAGCTTGGGCGCTCGTATTTGCAGCTGTTTCAGGGACTGCGACTTGTTCGGCAAGAGCTGGGCTCGCAAATAGAGCTGAACCAATCATCAAGGAACAAGCCCCGATTGACAGCTTACGAATACTGTAACGGCAACGTTTTTCAAAAAATAGATTTTTCATCTTATCCTCCTAATAAAATATAAAGTAAGCGCTTTACTTTTTGATAAAAAGTAACTGTTCTCAGTGCACACCACCAGAACAGGATCATCTTCATTTTATCCTATATGAAAGCGATGTCAATCTATTTAACATAAAAACTATAACTAGGATAATAATCAGTAAAATTTGGACACAATCCTATAAATCATCTATCTTAAAGGGAATCTATCTCTCATTTTAAAAGAAAGTTCTTGTTTCTTATGAAAATTTCAGCTAAACACTTGTGAGATTTACTTTTATCCTTTAAAATAGAATAGGAGAAATTCCGTTATTATTTTCCGGAGGAAAAAGAAATGTCCATTAATTGGCAGGAAATTTTATTTCACTTTTTAGGAGGTCTAGGACTGTTTTTGTACAGTATTAAGACCATGGGAGACGGTTTGCAACAAGCTGCTGGAGATCGCCTTCGTTTTTACATTGACAAGTACACTAGCAATCCCTTTTTAGGTGTTCTAGTCGGGATTGTCGTGACTGCCCTGATTCAGTCAAGTACAGGGGTTACAGTTATCACGGTTGGGCTGGTCAGTGCTAGTCTTCTCACTCTTAGACAGGCTATCGGAATTATCATGGGAGCCAATATTGGAACCACCGTTACTTCCTTTATCATCGGTTTCAAGCTTGGTGAGTATGCTTTACCCTTGATTTTCCTTGGGACTATGTTCCTCTTCTTTACAAAAAACAGAACAGCAAACAATATCGGGCGCATCCTGTTTGGTGTCGGGGGAATCTTTTACGCCCTTAATCTCATCAGTGCCGGTATGAGTCCGCTTAAAGATTTACCACAATTCAAGGAATATATGGTAACCTTGGGACAAAATCCTATTTTAGGAGTAGTAGCTGGTGCAGTGATTACCGTCCTCATCCAGGCTTCCTCGGCTACAATCGGGATTTTGCAAGGCCTCTATGCAGGTGGGTTCCTTGACCTTAAAGGTTCGCTACCAGTTCTCTTCGGGGATAATATCGGGACAACCTTAACCGTTATCATTGCCGCAGCTGGAGCCAATGTCTCTGCAAAGCGCGTTGCGGCAACCCACGTTACCTTTAACGTTTTAGGAACTATTCTTTGCTTAATCCTATTAGGCCCCTTTACTGCTATGATCGAGTACTTCCAGGCACTCCTTCACCTCTCACCTGAGATGACCATCGCCTTCTCTCACGGTGCCTTTAACGTAAGTAACACCATTGTACAATTTCCGTTCATCGGAGCCTTAGCCTACTTTGTAACCAAGCTCATCCCTGGTGAAGACGAGGTTGTCAAGTACGAGCCCCTCTATCTCGATGAGCAACTTATCCAGCAATCTCCTTCTATCGCTCTAGGAAATGCCAAAAAAGAACTCTTGCACTTGGGGAACTATGCAGCCAAAGCTTTTGACCTTTCTTATACCTATATCATCGGTTTGGATGAAAAGGTAGCTGAAAAAGGGCACAAGACAGAGGAAGCTATCAACACCATCGATGAAAAACTCACTCGTTACCTCATCAGACTCTCAAGCGAATCCTTGAGTCAAAAGGAAAGCGAAGTCTTGACTAACATCCTGGATTCGTCTCGTGATTTGGAACGGATTGGGGACCACGCAGAAGGCTTGCTCAACCTAACAGACTACCTCCAACGTAAGAATGTTCAATTTTCTGATGCTGCTTTAGAGGAATTAGCTGAGATTTATCAAGCAACAACTGCATTTATCAAAGATGCCCTTGATAGTGTGGAAAACAATGATATTGAAAAAGCTCAAAGTCTGATTGAACGCCATAAAGAAATCAACAATATGGAACGTGTTCTCAGAAAGACCCACATCAAACGCCTTAACAAGGGTGAGTGTTCTACACAAGCTGGAGTCAACTTTATCGACATCATTTCCCACTACACTCGTGTGTCTGACCATGCTATGAACCTAGCTGAAAAGGTCATCGCTGAACAAATCTAAGTACCTAAAAGCTATCCTGAATGGGATGGCTTTTTTCGTCTCCTCATCAAAAATGTTTTTTCTGACATATAAAAAATGCTTTGATTCACAATGGAATCAAAGCATTTTAAAGAGTTCTCCAAACATGACAGCAGAAACTGCAGTGCCCCTGTACTTGGCTTCTTCTCTTTTGATAAAGCGCGCCAAGTTGATCAACTCAGGTGCTGGGTGTTTGGGATTGATGAGCAATTCACGGGTGACCAGTCCTGAGAGTCGGACTGCTAGTAATTGCTCATTTGTAGTTGGTAGTTTTTTAGCAGTCTCTAGGAGAGCAGCAACTAAATCTTCACTCAAACCCTGACGAGCATGGTTGTAGAGATCTTTTATAAGGCTTTCTAGGTTTGGTTCTGCCATCCGACACCTCCCTTTTGTTTAATAATGTTTAATCAAATCAACCGTTGAGCGATCCAATTTTTTTACCAAGGCTTGTAAGAAAGCTTGGGCTTCTAGGAAGTCTTCCATCGCGTAGAGGGTTTGGTGAGAGTGGATATAACGAGCGCAGACACCGATAGTTGTAGATGGGACACCGCCATTTTTTAGATGAGCTGCACCTGCATCCGTTCCACCTTTTCCACAGTAGTATTGGTACTTGATGCCAGCTTCTTCAGCCGTTGTCAAAAGGAAATCCTTCATACCTGGGAGGAGCAAGTGACCTGGATCATAGAAACGAATCAAAGTTCCATCCCCAATCTTGCCTTGACCACCGTAAACATCACCAGCAGGTGAACAGTCAACGGCTAGAAAGACTTCTGGGTCAAACTTGGTTGTAGATGTATGAGCACCACGCAGACCAACCTCTTCTTGGACGTTCGAGCCAAGATAGAGTTCATTTCCGAGTTTTTGACCTGACAAGGCTTCTGCTAGCTCGCTTACCATGAGGACACCATAGCGGTTGTCCCAAGCTTTTGAGATGATATTTTTTTCATTGGCTGTCAAGATAGCGGAACTATCAGGGACAATGGTGTCACCCGGACGGATACCAAAGCTTTCTGCCTCAGCCTTGTCTGCAAACCCACCATCAAAAATGATATCTGAAATTGCTGGCATAGTTGGTCCACCTGTTCCACGTGTCAAATGTGGCGGAACAGAGCCTGAAATCACAGGAATTTCACGACCGTCACGAGTAAAGAGTTTAAAGCGTTGGCTGCTGACTACCATAGGATTCCAGCCACCGATTTCAACGACACGGAAGGTACCATCTGGCTTAATCTCGCTGACCATAAAACCAACTTCGTCCATGTGAGAAGCGACCAAGACGCGTGGTGCATCAGTAGCTTCTGAATGCTTGATACCGAAAATACCACCCAAGCCATCTGTCACCACTTCATCCACGTGCGGTGTCAACTTCTCACGAAGATAAGTCCGGACAGGCGCTTCATGACCTGAGATCGCAGCAAATTCTGTTACTTCTTTGATTTTTGAAAATAATGTTGTCATATCAGTTCCTTCTTTCTGTCCTCCATTTTACCACTTTTTATAGGAGAAGGATAGTGGGAAGGTAGATTGGTTTTTACTCAGTTTTCCAATAAAAGAGACGGTCAGATGTTATTTCAGGAATTTTTCTTTCTTTTTACATTAAATTGTCAGAAAATTTATTGACAGATTAAAGAAATCGTGTTACATTATCTCCAAGGGTATTTTTATACCAAATCTACAGGAAAGGTCGGGGCATGAAACTCTCTCATATTTTAACAGGCTTACTTCTACTCCTGGTCTTTCTCTCCATTACCATTGGAACCAGTGATTTTTCTTGGGAAAAATTCTTTGCTTTTGACCAACAGACCTGGCTTCTCTTTCAAGAGTCGCGTCTTCCAAGAACCATCAGTATTCTCCTTGCAGCCTCTAGTATGAGCATGGCAGGACTCCTCATGCAGACCATTACCCAAAATCAGTTTGCTGCTCCGAGTACAGTCGGAACGACAGAAGCTGCCAAACTGGGAATGGTGTTAAGCCTCTTTGTCTTTCCGTCTGCGAGTCTGACCCAAAAGATGATCTTTGCTTTTGGCTCTTCCATCTTATTTACTCTCTTCTTCCTAGCCTTTATGACTATTTTTTCTGTAAAGGAAAGGTGGATGTTGCCCTTGATTGGGATCATCTATAGTGGGATTATCGGTTCTATCACAGAAGTTATCGCCTATCGTTTCAATCTGGTTCAGAGTATGACGGCTTGGACCCAGGGTTCCTTCTCCATGATTCAGACCCATCAGTATGAGTGGCTCTTCTTAGGCCTCATTATCCTGATAGCCGTTTGGAAATTATCCCAAACCTTCACCATCATGAATCTGGGCAAGGAAACTAGTGAAAGTTTGGGGATTTCTTACTCTCTACTTGAAAAACTGGCCCTTTTTCTAGTGGCACTAACGACAAGTGTCACCATGATTACCGTGGGTGCCTTGCCATTTCTCGGGGTCATCGTTCCCAATCTTGTTCGCAAGCGCTATGGAGATAATCTGAGTCAAACCAAACTCATGGTTGCTCTGGTCGGTGCCAATCTGGTTTTGGCCTGCGATATCCTCTCTCGAGTCTTGATTCGGCCCTATGAGCTGTCTGTCAGTCTCCTACTTGGAATCATCGGTAGCCTCGTCTTTATCCTACTTCTCTGGAGAGGAGGACAAAAGGATGCAGTTTAAAAGCAAACATACCAAACTCTTCAGCCTTCTCATTATCCTGGCCATCGGAGCTTGTCTCCTCTACTTTTGGCCTATCACTAACCTGTCTGTCT
This sequence comes from Streptococcus oralis subsp. oralis, assembly GCF_002096445.1. GTDB lineage: Bacteria > Bacillota > Bacilli > Lactobacillales > Streptococcaceae > Streptococcus > Streptococcus oralis_N. The sequence continues at coordinate 383,643 of NZ_NCUK01000012.1, read as the reverse complement.
TTGCCTGGAAGCTGCGTTCCCAAAAAATCATCGTTTATCTCTTGGTAGCCATCGCGACAGGGATTTCGACCATTAGTTTTCAAACCCTGACGGAAAATCGCTTTCTGACGCCAAGTATTTTGGGAATCGAATCCTTCTATGTCTTGCTTCAGACTCTGCTACTGATATTTGAAAGCAAATTTCTACAGCTTGGGAAGTCTCCTATCTTAGAATTTCTAGTCTTGCTTCTGCTTCAATCCCTCTTCTTTCTCGCCTTACAAGGCTACTTGAAGACGCTGATGAAACAAGATCTGGTCTTCATTCTGCTAATCTGTCTAGCGCTCGGAAGTCTCTTTCGAAATATCAGTACCTTCCTACAAGTTCTGATGGATCCAAATGAATACGATAAACTGCAAAACAGTCTCTTTGCCTCCTTTCAGCATCTCAACACTTCCATCCTAGCCATCAGTTCTCTGATCATCCTCGCCTTGACAATCTTTTTCTTTCGAAAAGCAGTCGTTCTGGATGTATTGCACCTGCAAAGAGAAACGGCTCAGATACTTGGACTCGATGTTGAAAAAGAACAGAGAGAACTCCTCTGGGGCATCGTGCTCTTGACCTCAACAGCCACTGCCTTGGTAGGGCCTATGGCCTTCTTCGGCTTTATGCTGGCCAATCTTACCTACCTAATCGTCAAAGATTATCGACACAAGTTGCTCTTTATCGTAGCCATTCTAATTGGATTTATTAGCTTAACCTTGGGGCAAGCCCTCATCGAACGAGTCTTTGCGCTGGAAATTCGCATCAGCATGGTCATCGAGAGTGTGGGTGGTCTCTTATTCTTTATCTTACTTTACAGGAGGGCGCGTCAGTGAAACTGGAAAACATTGACAAATCCATTCAAAAACAGGATATTTTGCAAGACATTTCCCTTGAAGTCAGTCCTCAGAAACTGACAGCTTTTATTGGTCCAAATGGTGCTGGAAAATCAACCCTTCTCTCCATCATGAGCAGACTGACCAAGAAAGATCAGGGAATCCTCAGTATCAAAGGGCGTGAAATTGAGAGTTGGAATTCGCAAGAACTAGCCAAAGAACTCACCATCCTAAAGCAGAAAATTAATTATCAAGCCAAATTGACTGTTGAAGAATTGGTCAGCTTTGGACGTTTTCCCTACAGCCGTGGTCGACTGAGAGCAGAAGACTGGGGAAAAATCCGAGAAACTCTGGACTATCTGGAACTGACAAGCTTAAAAGACCGCTATATCGATAGTCTGTCTGGAGGACAGCTTCAACGTGTCTTTATCGCTATGGTACTGGCCCAGGATACAGACTTTATCTTGCTAGACGAACCGCTCAACAATCTCGATATCAAGCAAAGTGTCAGCATGATGCAGATTCTTCGGCGACTGGTGGAGGAACTTGGCAAAACCATTATCATCGTCCTCCACGATATCAACATGGCTAGCCAATATGCGGATGAAATTGTTGCCTTCAAGGACGGTCAAGTCTTTTGCAAGGGAACGACTGCTCAAATCATGCAGGCTGACCTGCTCAGTCAACTCTATGAGATTCCCATCACGCTGGCTGATATCAATGGCAAAAAGATCTGTATCTATAGCTAACTATTCTGAACTCATGTTAGAGAATCCTCTGTCTCTTAGCTAACAATCCTATCTAAGAGACTCCCTAAATCGTTACTATATTTTAAAAAGGAGAAATCATGAAAACATCCCTTAAACTTTATCTCACTGCCCTAGCTGCCAGCTTCTTGCTCTTACTTGGTGCTTGTAGTACAAATACAAACTCAAGCACTAGCCAGACAGAGACAAGTAGCTCTGCTCCAACAGAGATAACCATTAAAAGTTCACTAGATGAGGTCAAACTTTCAAAGGTTCCTGAAAAGATTGTGACCTTTGACCTCGGTGCTGCGGATACTATTCGTGCTTTAGGTTTTGAAAAGAATATCGTCGGAATGCCTACAAAAACTGTTCCGACTTACCTAAAAGATCTTACAGGAAATGTCAACAATGTGGGTTCCATGGTTGAACCAGACCTAGAAGCCATTGCTGCTCTTGAGCCGGATTTGATTATCGCTTCTCCACGTACCCAAAAATTCGTAGACAAGTTCAAAGAAATCGCTCCAACCGTGCTCTTCCAAGCAAGTAAGGACGACTACTGGACTTCTACCAAGACCAACATCGAATCCCTTGCAAGCGCCTTTGGCGAAACTGGTACACAGAAAGCCAACGAAGAATTAGCCAACCTAGACAAGAGCATCCAGGAAGTCGCTGCTAAAAACGAAAGTTCTGACAAAAAAGCCCTTGCTATCCTCCTCAATGAAGGAAAAATGGCTGCCTTTGGTGCCCAATCTCGTTTCTCTTTCTTGTACCAAACCTTGAAATTCAAGCCAACAGACACTCAATTTGAAGACTCTCGCCACGGACAAGAAGTCAGCTTTGAAAGTGTCAAAGAAATCAATCCTGACATCCTCTTTGTCATCAACCGTACCCTTGCCATTGGTGGGGACAACTCAAGCAACGATGGCGTCCTAGAAAATGCCCTCATCGCTGAAACTCCTGCCGCTAAAAATGGTAAAATCATCCAACTAACACCAGACCTCTGGTATCTAAGCGGAGGCGGACTTGAATCAACTAAACTCATGATTGAAGACGCTCAAAAAGCTTTGAAATAAACAAGAAAACCCAACATCAGGTGATGTTGGGTTATTTTTTTTCTTGATTTCGTCTGAGGGAAAAGTGGTCTGGGACGGGGTCTTTTCCTATTGGCGACCAGGGGTGGCAACGTAAAATCCGAGCCAAGCCCATCAGAACACCCTTGAAGCCATGTTTTTCAATAGCCTGAATCATGTAGTTGGAACAAGTCGGCTCAAAGCGACAAGAGGGTGGAAAGGCCGGTGAGATAAAACGTTGGTAAAAGCGTACTGGCGCTATTAAGATTCGTTTCATTATTTCTTGGTTACAGCCATAGTGTGTAGTTGGCTGATTTCTTTTTTATTAAGGCGACGGGATTCTCCTGGACGAAGACCTGTCAAGTCTAAGTGTCCAAAACGTGTCCGTGACAACTTGTCCACTTGAAGACCGACGGCTTCAAACATCTTTTTAACCTGATGGTTGCGTCCTTCATGGATAGTCAACTGCACTACTGAGCGATTTTTAACTGGATCCACTTTGAGAATTTCATAAACAGCTGGCTTGGTTTTCTTGCCATCAATCTCTAGGCCGCGGGTCAAGGGACGGAGATTGTCCTTGTTGGCCACACCTTTAACACGCGCGACATAGACCTTGTCAATCTCATTACGGGGGTGAATCATTTCATCCGTAAAGTCCCCATCATTGGTTAAAATCAAGACACCTGATGTATCCCAGTCCAAACGTCCAACTGGGTAAATTCGTTCTTTAACATTTGGCAAGAGGTCGACAACAGTCTTGCGGCCCTTGTCATCTGTCACACTGGAAATCACTCCACGTGGTTTATTAAGCAGATAGTAAACCTTTTCTTCGTTGTAGATAGGTTGACCTTCCACTTCGACCTTGTCACCTGACTTGATGGTGGTTGCGAGTTCACGCACTACCTGTCCGTTAACCGTCACCAAGCCTTGCTTGATCAACTCTTCTGCTTTTCTCCTACTGGCCACACCTGCGTGGGCAATATATTTATTGATTCTCATCTTCTTCTATCCTTTCACCAAATAATTGGCTTTCTTGGGTTTGAATCTCAAGCTCATCAATCACTGGTAATTCTTCTAAATGGTTAATCCCCATGTAATCTAGAAAATAATCCGTAGTCACATAGAGATTAGGGCGACCCAACACTTCTTTTTTCCCATCTTCTCTTATCAATTCAAAAGCTTGTAGCTTAGCTAGAGCTCCACTAGAATTGACCCCACGAATAGCATCAATTTCTATCCGCGTAATCGGTTGCTTGTAGGCAATGATGGACAAGGTTTCAAGAGCAGCCCGAGACAAACTTTGGTTGATGGGTGCCTTGGAGTATTCCTTCAAAATCGCTGCAAATTGAGGCTTGGTGACCAATCTGTAAGCTCCGCCTGTCTCAATCAGAGACAAGCTCGAATCTTGGTCTTTTTCATACTTCTGGGCTAATTTTTCTAAACTCTGTTGGATGCCTGTCGGTGGAAGTGAGAGGAGTTCAGCCAACTGACGAACCCGAATCCCATCTTCACCTGCTACAAACAAGAGCGCTTCTATTTCTGCTAAAGTACTCATCTTTCCTCTCTATCAAGTCTAGCTTTGTGCCTCTTGACTTTCTTCCTTCTTTTCCATGAGATAGATATCTCCGAAACTCTCCTCTTGCACGAGGATCAATTCCTGAGTTTTGATTAACTCTAGGGTTGCCAAAAAGAGGGTAATAACCTCTTGAACATTCTGGGCTTCCTTGAACAAATCCTGTAAGCGCAACTGGTCTTGTCCAGTCAAGGACTCTTTTACGATGACCATCATGTCCTCAATCTTATACTCATCCCGCAAGATGGTCGTGTGATTCTGTGCGAATTCCTCTTTTTTCTTGGCTAGGATATTTGAAAAAGCCAAAAAGAGGTCAATGGTCGTCTTGTCATGCACAAGCTCCGCATCCTCGTAAATCAACTCTGTTGGCGCTTTGGAATAGTACTGGGCTCGATCTTGGTGCCTAGCCTCCAAGTGCTCACCCAAGAGCTTGAACTTGCGGTATTCTTCGATTTGAGAGAGAAGATCCTGCTCTAGGTCATCCTCCAAGTCTGTCACTTCAGCTACCTTTGGCAAGAGCTTGCGACTCTTGATCAGCATGAGCTGACTGGCCATAACCATATACTCGCCCGTTACTTCCAGACGCATGGCCTGCAGAGTTGAGACATAGGCTAGATACTGCTCGATAACTTCCGTAATGGGCACATCGTAAATATCCATCTGGTACTTAGAAACCAAGTGCAAGAGCAGGTCCAGGGGCCCTTCAAAATCTTTTAATTTAATATCCATTATCTATATTTTTCTAAGGTCAGGACTGTTTTTAATCCTAGTTTTTTTGCAATTTCGTACAAATCGACCTTGTTTTCTATTTGTCTTAGAATGAACTGTTCCCGCAAGGCTTGAGCGGATAGTTCTGGGAAACCTTTCTCCTTGACAAAGGACTCCAGCTGACGAAAGGCCCACTGACGAGAATAGGCTTTCCCTGCCCTTTCAAAGAGATAGGTCTGCCCCATCAAGGGTTCTAGCTCTGGAATCAAGATCGTGGGTATGGTGACAATCCTCTGTTGGGAAGCCTTGCTGATTCTCAACACTTGAAAATCCAGATTGATATCTGCAACCTTGAGAGCTAAAATCTCACTCGGCAGCAAGCCCATTTCCAAGATAAGAAGCGCCAGCAAGCGTCCTTCTGGATAATTACTTTCCTGCCAAAAAGAGTCTAAATTTAGAATCTCTGGCTTTTCAGTCTTCTTTTCAGCTTGTTTGGCTAATTCCAGACGGTAAAAGCTGTCCACTTCTCCTTTTCGATAGAGAAAGTAGAGAAATTGGTTACAGGCCGAAAGTTTTCGCTTCTGGGCACTGATTTTTAGATTGGCTAGCTGGCCTTGGTAAATCTTAAGACTGGTCTCAGAGATCCGCTCACCCACAATGTCTAAAAATTGCTCCAGATCATACTTATAGGACTGCTTGGAATTGGCAGACAAGTCCTGTTTTTCCTCTAAAAAGGCTGAAATCCTATCTCTCATTTGCATCGAATCTCATATTCCTTACTAAAGTCATGCAAGAGGGCATTAACGGCCTTGAGGATGGACTTGCGCGTGATGATTCCTTGGAAAATTCCTTCACCATCTACGACTGGCAAGAAGGGTTCATCCACCAGTTTATGGAGGACTTCAGTGATGTTATAGTCTGGAGCGACGACTGCCACATTTGTCTTGGTCATATTGACGATGTCTGTCGTTGCCATCTGCTCATCCGTCAAACCTTGCTCCATTTGATAAGCCAAAATGTCTCTCAGCCCAATGGTTCCAACAAAGCGTTTGTCAAAGGTCACAACAGGGATACGGGTATAGGTGATTTGGCTCAATACCAAAATTGCATGGTCAGCGTTATGGGTATCAATCAAGGCTGCTAGATTCTCAGCAGGGGTAAGAAAAGTCTCTTCCTGCTCCAGTAAAAATGCTTCAAATTCCTTGGCAATCATCGAGAAAACTCCTTGGACAAGCCTGGATAAACCTCATGATCACGTGTCAAAAAGTCTACTTTGAAATAGCTGTCATCAATTTCCACACGGGCATAGAGGCATTCTCTGATGGTTCCTCTTGGTTGGCTGATGGAGCCTGGATTTAAAAAGAGTGTTTTGCCTTCCATCCAAGCATTTGGCACATGCAAGTGACCATAGAGACAGATATCGGCATCTTCTTCCTGAGCCCAGTAGTCCAACTTTTGAAAGTTGAAATTGATGTCAAACAAGTGTCCATGCGTCTGGATGATCTTGGTTGGACCAAGTTGAGTCACCAAACGTTCTGGATAACCAGCATAAAAGTCCATATTTCCTTTGACGACATGGATGCCTTCCCAGAGCGGAGAGTCTGGACGGAGTTCAGAGTCACCATCGTGAAAAATGGCATCGACTTTCCCCAGATAGCGATCACGAATTTCTTCCACAATCAAGCTATCTCCGTGGGAGTCACTCATTACAATGATGGTTTGCTTTGCCATGATGGAAATACCTCCAAAAGTTTCTTAACGGCTAAGGCACGGTGAGATTGGCTATTTTTTTCTTCAAGGGTCAATTCGGCTGCTGACTTACCTGTCTCTCCCACAAGGAAGAGGGGATCATAACCAAAGCCATTTTCACCCTTGGGTTCAAAGTTGATATAACCTGGCCAGTCAGCTTCAACCACCAAGCTTTCCTTGTTTGGACTAGCTACGACTAGGGTTGTGTGGAATTGAGCCGAACGGTCCTTGAGATCAAAGACCATGGCCAATTCGTGCAAGAGTTTGGCGTTGTTTTCACGGTCAGTTGCTCCTACACCAGCGAATCGCGCTGACCAGACTCCTGGCAAACCGCCAAGGACATCGACTTTGAGACCTGAGTCATCTGCCAAAACCATCTTTCCTGTTAATTGGGAAATGGTTTCTGCCTTCAGGCGGGCATTTTCTTCAAAGGTCATGCCTGTTTCTGCTACTTCAGGTAGATCTGGGTAGTCATTGAGATTTTCCACATCATAGCCTAGTTTGTCAAAGATAGCTCGGAATTCCTTGGTCTTGCCCTCGTTACGAGTCGCAATGAGCAGAGTTTCTCTGACCCTGCTAGTTTCAAAGAAGGCTTCTACATTGACTCCTTCTTTAGGCAATTCAACATGCAAAAGCTGCCCATCTTCAACCAAGAGTAGGGCTCCCTGACGTTGGATGACTTCTAGATTGCGGTCTGCTTCTGCATTTAAAATCTCAACGATAAAGGAGAGCAGACGAAAGTTAGAAGACCAGCGCATCACCGTTATCGTAATCGGAAAGCCATTTTCTTCGTCACGAAAAATCCGCGCTAAATCCATAAAATCAAGCTCGAGAGGATCTTTGATGAGACTGTAGATGCCTCCATAGACATCCCAGACACCGACATACCAGTCCTGGTCATCCTTGTATTCATAAATTTTGTTTGTCATAAAGTTACATGCTCCACATGAATCTCTTTTTCCAGCCATTCTGCTCCAATCTGAGCAAAACTCTGGCTACTAGCTGTTGTGTAAAATCGGTGCTGAAGCGGGTTAGCATCCCGGCTACGATTGATTTCAAAATAATTGAGCAAGACCGAGATGTCCCGTACACACTCTGCTCCACTATCGATAAGTTTTACATCTGGTCCCATGACATTCTGGATGATAGGGCGAAGGAGTGGGTAATGGGTACAACCCAAAATCAAACTATCCACCTTTCCAACCAAGGGACGCAGGGTTTCATAAACCACTTTCTTGGTTACACTGGTCGACAGGGCACCAGACTCCACCAAGGGAGCAAACTTGGGGCAGGCCAAACTCTCCACCTGTAAGTCTGGATCCAAATCATGAATTTTCTGACGATAGATGTCTGATTGTACCGTCATGGGAGTTCCAATCACCCCGATTTTCCCACCTTGACTGGACTTGATAGCTGCCGAAGCTCCTGGCAAAATCACACCTAGGACAGGAATATCTAGTTGGGCCTTGATTTCTTCCCAGACGACCGCAGTCGCAGTATTACAAGCAATGACAATCATTTTGACATCCTTGGTCAAGAGAAAGTTGACCAACTGCCAAGTATATTCACGAATTTGCTCAGCAGGACGGGGACCATAAGGCGCCCGTGCCGAATCTCCAATATAGACGATTTCTTCATGGGGAAGCTGGCGCATGAGCTCACGAACAACAGTCAAGCCCCCGACACCTGAATCCAAAAAACCAATTGGTCGATTATCCATACAGTCTTCTTTCTAGTTTTTTTCTAGTCTTTTTTCTAGTCTTTTTTCTGATTGATAGTTCATTATGATTCCTTGTCCTGAAGGAACTAACCGACAGCTTGATAGAATGTCATCTGCCTCTCTTTTAATCATAATCAAATATCAATAGAATGCAAGGAAAAAGTCTTATCCTTGAGAACTATTGAACATAGTGAGAAGTCTGGAACTTTCATCCCAGACTTTTCCTATTTATTTCTTTTTATTGTTAGCAAGGGCTGCTTTTTGTTGGCGGATGATTTGGTGGTAAACTTGTTGTACCTTGGCTTCGCTTGGTTTTTGACCATTTGCGCTCAAAAGAGCACGAACTGCCTCAGCATTCAAACGTGGGTTGTCCGCAAATTCTTTTTCGATTTGCTTACGAACCAAATACATACCTCCAAGAGCTCCTCCTAGAAAAGCTAGCACAATCAAGATAATTGCTAAAAGTAAATCCATTCTTTTTCTCCTGTTTCTTTTTGAGTCTTCTATATTATACCATAAAGTGACTTTCCTGACTAGTTTGTTTTACGCTTTCAGGGAGGGGGGTAAGCTAATTCTAAGCTAGTCTTACAATCAGAATGAACTATAAAATTACGAATAATTCCACCCTTTCCTCTCTTTCTTCTACTTTTTTAAGAAAAAGCAATCTCAAATATGTTTTTCACCAAAAACCTCTTGACAAATGCTAGATGACCAGTAGAATGGGAGGTAAATAGAAACAAAAATATAGGGATTTGTCTTACAAAATGTAAGCGGTTTCTAATAAATGAAGGAGGGTTTTATGAAAAAACACTTTTGGGAGAAATCCTGTCGCTATAGCATCCGCAAGCTGACGGTTGGGACTGCTTCTGTTTTGCTGGGGGCCGTTTTTCTAGTCAACCACACTGTAGCCGCAGACAGTGTTGAGGTCAAGCAGACTGAACCAACCTCTGTCGAAGCTGTCACTAAGCCTGATAGTGAACCCAAAGCAGGTGAAGCGACTGAAACTACAAAACCGTCTCTAGCCGAGAGTCCAGTAGTTTCCGAAAGCAAGCTAGCTGAGGAGACTCAAAAGACAAATAGTCAAGCTAGTGAAGAAGCCATTGTAGAAGCTAAAGAAAATAAGGAACCTGAAAAAGCAGATCAGCCAGTGACAAAGCAAGAAAACTATCAACTCAACTACGATCAGCCAACAGCTCCCGCCTATGATGGATGGGAAAAACAAGCCCTTCCTGTCGGAAATGGAGAGATGGGAGCCAAGGTTTTCGGTCTCATTGGGGAAGAGAGAATCCAGTACAACGAAAAGACCCTCTGGTCAGGAGGACCACAACCCGATAGCACCGACTATAATGGAGGAAACTACAAGGATCGTTACAAGGTCTTAGCAGAGATACGTAAAGCCCTTGAAGCTGGTGACCGCCAAAAAGCTAAACAGCTAGCTGAACAAAATCTAGTTGGACCAAACAACGCCCAATATGGACGTTACCTAGCCTTTGGAGATATCTTCATGGTCTTTAATAACCAGAAGAAAGGACTAGATACTGTAACTGATTATCACCGTAATCTAGACATCACTGAAGCCACTACGACCACTTCTTACACCCAAGATGGGACGACTTTCAAACGCGAAACCTTCTCCAGCTATCCTGATGATGTCACTGTAACCCACTTGACCAAAAAAGGAAACAAGACACTTGACTTTACCCTTTGGAACAGTTTGACAGAAGACTTGCTTGCTAATGGCAACTACTCTTGGGAATATTCCAACTATAAGAATGGTCATGTCACTACAGATGCAAACGGAATCCTTCTAAAGGGAACTGTTAAAGATAACGGCCTCAAATTTGCATCCTATCTAGGAATTAAAACGGATGGAACAGTTACTGTTCAGAATGAGACACTAACCGTTACAGGCGCAAGTTATGCAACCCTCTACCTCAGCGCCAAAACAAACTTTGCTCAAAATCCTAAAACCAACTATCGAAAAGACATTGACCTCGAAAAAACAGTTAAAGGGATTGTCGAAGCAGCTAAGGTCAAAGACTACGAAACACTTAAAAAGGCCCATATCAAGGACTATCAAAGACTCTTTAACCGCGTTAAACTAAATCTAGGCGGAAACAAGACTGCTCAAACGACAAAAGAGGCTCTTCAAGGCTATAAACCAGAAAAAGGGCAAAAATTGGAAGAACTCTTCTTCCAATACGGCCGATATCTACTCATCAGTTCGTCTCGTGATCGGACAGATGCCCTTCCTGCCAACCTCCAAGGAGTCTGGAATGCCGTAGACAATCCACCTTGGAACGCTGACTACCACCTCAATGTCAATTTGCAAATGAACTATTGGCCAGCCTACATGAGCAACCTTGCTGAAACAGCCAAGCCAATGATCAATTACATTGACGATATGCGTTACTATGGCCGTATCGCTGCTAAGGAATACGCTGGTATCGCATCCAAAGATGGACAAGAAAATGGTTGGCTGGTCCACACCCAGGCAACACCATTTGGCTGGACTACTCCGGGTTGGAATTACTATTGGGGTTGGTCGCCAGCAGCCAACGCTTGGATGATGCAGAATGTCTATGACTATTATAAATTTACCAAGGATGAGACCTATCTCAAAGAAAAGATTTATCCAATGCTCAAGGAAACAGCTAAGTTCTGGAACTCCTTCTTGCACTACGACAAAGAAAGCGACCGTTGGGTGTCTTCCCCATCCTACTCGCCAGAACACGGGACCATCACCATCGGAAATACCTTTGACCAATCGCTAGTCTGGCAGTTATTCCACGACTACATGGAAGTCGCCAACCATCTGAATGTCGACCAAGACTTAGTCACAGAGGTCAAGGCTAAATTTGACAAACTAAAACCCCTTCACATCAACAATGAAGGCCGTATCAAGGAATGGTACGAAGAAGACAGTCCCCAATTCACAAATGAAGGGATTGAAAATCACCACCGCCACGTTTCCCATCTAGTTGGTCTCTTCCCAGGTACACTCTTTAGCAAGGACCAAGCCGAATACCTAGAAGCTGCGCGTGCTACCTTGAACCACCGTGGAGATGGTGGGACTGGTTGGTCTAAGGCCAATAAAATCAATCTCTGGGCTCGTTTGCTGGACGGTAACCGTGCCCATCGCTTGCTTGCTGAACAGCTCAAGTATTCAACCCTAGAAAACCTTTGGGATACCCACGCGCCTTTCCAAATCGACGGAAACTTTGGGGCAACTAGTGGGATGGCAGAAATGCTTCTCCAATCACACACTGGCTATATTGCACCATTGCCAGCCCTTCCAGATGCATGGAAAGACGGTCAAGTTTCTGGCTTGGTTGCCCGTGGTAACTTTGAAGTCAGCATGAAGTGGAAAGATAAAAACCTGCAAAGCTTGTCCTTCCTTTCAAATGTCGGTGGAGACCTGGTTGTAGATTATCCAAATATCGAAGCTAGCCAAATCAAGGTCAATGGCAAACCAGTCAAGGCAACGATTCTTAAAGATAATCGTATCCAGCTTGCAACGCAAAAAGGTGACGTCATTACCTTTGAACATTTCCCTGGCCGTGTGACCAGTCTGACAGCAGTTCGACAAAATGGAGTCACTGCCGAACTTACCTTCAACCAAGTAGAAGGCGCTACCCACTATGTCATCCAAAGACAAGTGAAAGACGAAACTGGCCAAACCTCTGCGACCAGAGAATTTGTAACCAATCAAACCCACTTTATTGACCGATCACTCAATCCTCAACATGCCTATACTTATACTGTAAAGGCTATGCTGGGCGATCTTGCCACACAAGTGTCTGAACAGGCCACTGTCGAAACCTATAGCGAGTTGATGGACGACCGAGATAGCCGCATCCAGTACGGAGCTGCCTTTGGAAACTGGGCAGACTCAGAATTATTTGGAGGAACAGAGAAATTTGCTGACCTTTCAAAAGGAGACTACACAGACGAAGATCTCACTGCCACCATTCCTTTCACTGGCGTTGGTATCGAAATCTATGGACTGAAATCATCTGAACTAGGTCTTGCCACTGCTAAAATTGATGGCAAAGAGGTCGGGGAGCTTGACTTCCATACTGCTGGAGCAACTGAAAAAGGTAGTCTCATCGGTCGCTTCTCAGGATTGTCTGACGGACCTCACACATTGACTCTTCGTGTTAAACGTGAGCACAAAGGACGTGGTAGTGAGCGCTCGAAAATTTCATTAGACTACTTCAAGATCCTAGCAGGAGCAGGCAACACGATCGAAAAAATGGATGATCGTGATTCGCGCATCCAATATGGTTCCCAGTTTAAGGACTGGTCTGACCCTGAACTCTACGGTGGTACGGAAAAATACGCTGACATCAACAACAGCGACTCTAGTGCAGCTTCAGAAGCTCAGGCAACTATTTCCTTTACAGGGACGGGCATTCGTATTTATGGCTTGAAGAGCCTTGCCCTTGGACGAGCACGTGTTACACTAGATGGCAAAGAAATGCCAAGTCTAGACTTCTACACTTCAGGTGCGACCGAAAAGAGAGCCTTTATTGGCGAATTTACAAACCTTACTAACGGTCCGCACACCCTGACATTACAAGTTGACCCAGATTCGCCAGAAGGTCGCAAGAAAATCTCTCTAGACTCCTTTGATATCATCAAAGCCCCTGCTGTTGGTATAGATAGCCCGAGCATCGCGCCTCTTAAGGAAAATGACAAAGAAATTTCCTTAAGCCTACCAGCTGGAGATTGGGAAGCCATCGCAGTGACCTTCCCAGGTGTCAAAGATCCTCTAGTCTTGCGCAAGGTGGATGATACACATCTAGTTACAAGTGGAGATCAGACTATCCTATCAATCCAAGACAATCAAGTTCAAATCCCAATCCCTGAAGAAACCAATCGCAAAGCTGGAAATGCCATTGAAGCTTATAGCATTCAAGGAAATACCACAAGTAGCCCTGTCGTAGCCGTCTTTACTAAAAAGGATGAGAAAAGGGTTGACGAGAGTCAGCCAACCACAAGCAAGGGAGAGGAACCAGCTCCTACTGTTGAAATTCCTGAATACACTAAACCTATCGGGACTGCAGGGCAAGAAGTGCCACCCACTGTAGAAAAGCCTGAATACACCGAATCTATCGGAACGGCGGGGCAAGAAGAGCCTCCTACTGTAGATAAGCCTGAATACACCTATCCTATCGGGACCGTAGGACAAGAAGAGCCTCCTACTGTAGATAAGCCTGAATACACCGAATCTATCGGAACAGCAGGTCAAGAGGAAACTCCTACTGTTGAAAAACCTGAATACACCAAACCTATCGGAACCAGCGGAGATCAGGCCGCTCCAACCCTTACCCTTCCTGATTATCCAGTTCGAGTCTTAAAAGATAAGGAAACCGGAGTGGAAATTATTGGTGGAGTCAGTGACTTAGAAGGAATTTCTCACATCTCTAGCCGACGTATCCTAGCTCAGGAACTCTTTGGCAAGACCTATGATGCTTACGACCTACAGCTTAAAAATCCAACCGATCATAGCTTGCAGCCAAAAGGCTCTGTCTTGGTTCGCTTGCCTATTTCAACTAACGTAGAAAAGGTCTACTATATTACTCCGACCAAGGAGTTGCGAGCCCTTGATTTCGACGTTAGAGAAGGAAAGGCAGAATTCATCACTAGTCATTTCAGTACCTATGCTGTCGTCTATCAAGCTACTGGAACAAGCTCTAACGCTGAGGAAAAACCAAGTGCTTCAGATACAGAAACCTTGGCACACGAGGCTGAACAACTTTCAGCTAGTCCGAACCTTGCTAAAACTGGAAATCATTCTTCTAAAGAAGAACTTCCAGCAACAGGAGAAGCGTCCAACCCACTCCTCTTCATAGCAGGACTCAGCCTAGCCCTTACAGCCACTTTTATGTTAAAAGGAAGAAAGGATGACTCCAACTAACCTTTAAACACACAAAAACAGGATGAAGATCACCTTCATCCTGTTTTATTTTGTAATCAAAAGTTATGTTTACAGCAGGTATAAAACAGCTAGGGTCAAGAGACTTGCTAGAAGCCCAACTCCCCAAAAGAAGAAGTCAACCTTCCACTCGCTCCAAGGATTGCCCTTGCCTGAGAATCCTCCAAGCTCGAAATGGTGATGCACAGGTGTCATACGGAAAATACGTTTTCCACCACTGAGTTTGAAGTAGGTAACCTGCATCATAACAGAGCTTGTCTCAAAGACATAGATAATCCCAATCAGTAAAAGGGTCCATTCTTGGTGGAGGGCCATAGAAATCGCTGCCAGCATCCCACCTAGTGCCAAACTTCCCACATCTCCCATGAAGACCTTGGCAGGCTTGTGGTTAAAGACGAAGAAACCTAATAAACCACCAATCATGGCAAGAATCACAAGAAGGATATCCAGTTGATTTTGCATATAAGCAATCACACCGTAGGCCGATAAGCTAATCACCACTGAAATACTTGCTAAGCCGTCGATCCCGTCCGTCAGATTCACCGCATTTGAAAAGCCAACTAGCCAGAAAAGGGCAAAGAAAATATAGAAAATGCCCAGATGTACTTGGTAGCCAAAGACTGAAAGCATGTCGCCACCACGCTCATAAAAGAGGTAGAAAATCACTCCTCCAAGCAGCTGGAGAGCAAGCTTTTGCTTGGGATTTAAGCCTTCGTTAATCTTACGAAAGACCTTGAGGAAATCATCCAAAAAACCTACCAAACCATACAAAACCAAGATAAACAAAATCATGCCTACATTGTTGGTCAATTGTTGGGTAAAGAGAGCGGCAAGGAAGCTCACAACAACTGCAACGATCAGGAAGACAATACCTCCCATGGTTGGAGTCCCAGCTTTAGCTTGGTGTTGCTTGACGTCCTCGTGCATCTGCTGTCCCGTAATCTGTGCTTTTCGATAAAATCGGATAAAGGCTGGAATACCTATCAAGGTCAATAGAAAGGCTAGAACTCCAGCACTAATGGAACTAATCATCTTAATCTCCTAAAGTTATTTTCATTTTTTTAAGGTCTTTGAGGGCTGTATTGGCACGAACACTTTGTTTCTTGACCGTTTTGCCACTACCTTCCCACTCGACTTCTATATTTAGCCATTTGGCAAATGTTTGGACATTTTCATCTGTCCAGCCGTACATATCAGGCATTTCTTCGACCTTATCTGACAGGATCAAGATCTGCTGATTGGCTTCCAAATTATCTCCTTCAGAAACCGAGAGTTCCTTGATCTTAGTTCCTGTTCCGATAACGATTGGTTGGACAAGGTTACGACGCAATTCCTCTGCTAGGTCACCCGGCGTAAAGTCCTTGGTAGCTGGCATGGCATAACTTGTCGTCTTGCTGACCTGATCCAAGCTCTTGGCAGTTGACTGAAGATTGAGGGATTCTTTCATGGCAGAAGCTCGCTCAAGGATTGGGTTGGCAAACTCTCCTAGCTGAACGCCTGAATAATGCTCTGGCTGTTGCACCGTCACATAGAGGATAAAGTCAGGATTTTCTGCAGGATGCATCGACACAACAGAGAAGATATAGTTGGTTTCACCTGTCAGGTAACCCCCATTCTTCTCATCAGCAATCTGAGCAGTCCCGGATTTCAGGGCAACATTTTGCCCCGGAACATTGACATTTGGTTTTCCTGTGCTATGGTTGTACATGGTACCATAGACAGGATCTGTTCCGACCATGACCATGTGATCCCGAGTAGAGGATGCTGCCGCTTTTGATACAGGATTTCCGACGATTTCCTTTTGAGACTTACGAACAGACTGGTCATTTGGATCATAGAGGGCACTGATAAATTTCGGTTCCAACATAACCCCATCGTTGGCAATAGCTGTAAAAGCACGAAGCATTTGGGTCTGGGTAACAGAAATCCCTTGTCCAAATGAACTCATGGCAATATTGACAATGTTATCAGCAGGCAATTGACCTGTGTACTCATCTGCCAGACCAAAACGGGTCGGCACCCCAAACTTAAAGCGGTTAAGGTAGTCCAGCCAGGTTGCATCCCCCATCTTTTGCTCAAGCAAGGTCATCCCGATATTACTTGAGTGGGCAAATCCTTGAGAGAAGGTCATAGTGCCACCACTCGTCAATCCTTCATTGACGTCCCAGTCTCGAATGGTCGCATCAGCTATTTTCAATTCACTGCTGTTAAAGTATTCGCCACCAGGGAAGGTATTGTTATCAATGGCTGAGGCCAACATCATCACCTTCATGGTCGATCCTGGCTCATAGTTACTTTGATAGAGGATATCACGCCAGACAAAGTCTTTTGTGATGCCATCCTTGGTATCTGCATTGAAGGTCGGCCGTTGAGTTGTAGCCAGGATTTCCCCTGTCTTAGCGCTGACCAAGGTAGCCGTCATATACTTGCCTTTTACCTTTTCCTGGAAGGCATCCATCTGGGTTTCCATAAAGGATTGTAAGGGACTAGAAAGGGTTGTGTAGACATCCTTTCCATCTACCGTTTGTTGGGAAGCCTGATCTGTACCCGGAACAATATTTCCCAGACGATCCTTCTCATAGGTAATAATCCCATCTGTACCCGCCAGAATGTTATTTAAAGAACTCTCCAATCCAGATGTCCCAATCAAACGTTTGGTGCCATCCTCATTTTCATGGAGTTGCGCTAAACCGATAAAGGAAGAAGCAAATTGTCCATTGGGATAACTACGGTTAGGGCTAGTTGTAAAGTCCACTCCCTCAACGCCAGCAGTTTTGAGGTCATTTTTAATAGCCATCATATTGGCATAGGTGATCCCATTTCCCTTGGTACCAAAGGATACCTGTTTTAGATCTGGCTGAGAAAGCTGTTCCTTGACATAAGACTCTTCCATATCTAGGTATTTATGGAAAATCTCAGCTACCTTATTAAATTGAGAATCTTCTACATAGAGAATTTTGCCTGTTGCTGACTTGTAGGACTTGTCAATAACGGCATAGATATTATACGAAGTCGCATCCTCAGCAATAGGCGTTCCATTACGATCGTAGATGGTTCCCCGTTTTGCAGGAATCGTCTTGGTTGTTTGATGGACCTTTTTTGCTTCTTGAACCAAGTCCTTACCAAATTTTTTACCCGTTCCGATAATGACCGCAAAGTTGACCAAAAAGACAGCGAAGAGTATGACAGCCAATAAACTCAGGCTTTTCCCTACTCTTCGACGATTTTCTTCTGGAGATTTACGGTTACGAACGGCATAACGGATGATTTTTTCTTTCCACTGTTTCATTTCTTACTCCGCTGCTCGGATATTTTCGTTATTCAGCTGCAAATCCTTGGAGTTTGCAATCTCTTTCAAACGTTCTGAACGAATCAATTCATTGACCTCTTGCTTGGCATCGTCTAGCTCGGTTTTCTTTTCTTCGATTTGAGCATTGACCTTGGTCAATTCATTCTGAACTTGTAATAGCTTGGTCTGCATAAACACAACGCTAATTGCCAGGATAATCATTGTTGCAGCAATCGAAACATAGAAGGCCTTTTCCACACGTGAAAAACCTTTAAACTTCGTTTGCAATAACTGGCTTGTTTTTTCGATTCTTTCTGCCATGTTTTTCCTCTTACTTGTGAATTTTTCTAGCCACGCGCAACTTGGCTGAATGCGAACGATTGTTGGCTTCTAGCTCTTCAGCACTTGGCAAGATTGGCTTGCGGGAGACCAATTCCATCTTGGGCTTAAGGTCATCTGGAATGAAGGGCAAGCCTTTGGGAACTTCCACTGTTGAAGCTTCCTTGAATAATTGCTTGGTCAAGCGGTCTTCCAGCGAATGGAAGGTAATGACCGAGATTCTCCCATCTAAAGCCAGCATGTCCATGGCCTGCTGGATGGATTCATCTGCAGCGCCCAGTTCATCATTGACTTCGATTCGGATAGCCTGAAAAATCTGCTTGGCAGGGTGCCCCTTTTTCTTGAGCTCCTTGGCAGGCTTGGCTGACTTGATAATCTCTGCCAACTCCGTCGTTGTCTCAATTGGTTTCACCTCACGCGCTTGCTCAATCTTACGAGCTATCTGTTTAGAGAATTTATCCTCACCATACTTAAAAAAGATCCGAACCAAGTCATGATAGTCATAATGATTGACCACCTCATAGGCCGTCAGACTAGCTTCCTGATTCATCCGCATATCCAGTGGCGCATCCTTTTTATAAGAAAAGCCACGTTCACGCTGATCTAGCTGAGGACTGGACACTCCCAAGTCATAACAAATTCCATCAATTTCCTGGACACCAGCCTTCAGCAAACGTGCCTGCAAATGACGGAAGTTATCCTTGATAAAGGTTACCATCCCCTTTTCGATATAGGGTGCCAACCGTTTGTGCGCATTGTCAATGGCATTCTGGTCCTGGTCAAAGGCATAGAGATGCCCTTTTTCGCTCAATTTACTTAATAAATATTCGCTATGGCCTGCTCCGCCCAAAGTCGCATCAACGTAGATACCGTCAGGTTTTACGTCAAGCATATCAATCGTTTCATGAAGCAAGACCGTTACATGATGAAATTCTTTTGTCATATCTTATCTATTTTACCACAAATCTGACCAGCTTGCACTTGTCAGACAAGGCTAAGTTTCTTCGAAAAAAATTCTCAAAAATATGTCACATATACTTGACACCTCATCTCCAAAAGAATATAATATAGTCAAATATATGCGACATGCCAGAAAGGAGACCCTATGAATCGTGTGAAAGAATTCCGCAAGGAACTGGGCATTTCCCAGCTCGAACTCGCCAAAGATATCGGTGTCTCGAGACAGACTATCAACATGATTGAAAATGACAAGTACAATCCAACCCTGGAACTCTGTCTCAACCTCGCCCGCAGCCTCCAAACTGACCTTAACAGCCTCTTTTGGGAAGACGATTTTTAAAAAAGGAGCAAACAAATGAAAAAAGAAACTCTCACTGAAAAACTCATCAAACGCACATACGGTATTTCTGGTCCCCTTGACGAACACAAACGGCGCGAGGCCGATCGTATCGGGAATCAGGTCTTTATCGTTCTCTTTTATCTCATGATATTTGGCAACCTCATCCCCTTTATCCTTGCTTATAAATACCCACAAATTGTCGCTATCGGCTATCCTCTCGTGGTGTTTGGCATTTCGATGATGGCTGCCCTCTATGTGGTCTCCCAAACCAAAAAAACAGGCATCACAGCTATTGACCCCGAAATGCTGAGTCAAAAAGAAAGTAAACAGCTACATTTTCCTGGTCTAAAGGCCGGTCTGATCTATGGCATGGGCATGTTCTTTGGAATACCGCTTCTGAATGTCCTAACCGATGATAGCAAGGATTATCTTGGTTCTCTTTTAAATACAGGGCATTTTGTATCAACTATCCTAGCTACCCTCTTCTTCGGAGTGACCATACAAATTATCGTCTCTCTGCGCATTCGAAAAGCCAAGAAAGATCGAGAAGACGACTAGGAGGTTCCTTATGAAATCACTAGCTAGGCTACTGATCAGTCATGTTTTTATCAGTATCTTTGTTACCTTTTTCCTACTTTCTGGACATATTGAGACTCCTTTCTTGATTATCTTTCTTTTATTCCTTCCTGTATTGAACAAGGGACAGAGATTCCAGAAAATCCAATCAAAAAAAATACGTCTTCTAAACGCATCTCTCTGTTTTATCCTCGTATCCTTTCCACAACTTTTAACAAATCCTATGGATTGGAGATACCTGGTATTTCTAATAATCTGTATCATTTTTAGTTTGGTTTACTTCTATACTCTCTATCAACTCTTTAAAGAAGTCAATCAAAAATCGCTCATTTAGGAGGTTACTCCCATGAAAAAAGAAGATTTCACCACTCGCTTACTCAAACTATTCTTTCACATACAAGGGCCTTTTGATGAATGCCGTCAAGAGATGATTTACAAGGCTTGTGCCCGTGCCTTGATCCAAATCGTTTACTCCTCCCTCCTACTCTTCTTGTTCTATCTCCTATTTGGACGCTTCATAGAGTTGGTTCGAGATGCCATGCCCTACCTCTATTTTGGACTTATCTTCGTCCTCGCATCTAGGGCGAGACTAGCAGTTCGCAACTTACATTTAGACAAGGATGACCCGTCCGAAATCCATCACAAAAGCTACAGCAAAAGCCAAATCAACCTTCGTAGTTGGGGTGTATTCCTCAGCATTCAGCTTATTCTCTTTCTCTTACTAATCTTTCATAAACTCTTTGCTCAGCATCTTCCCCTCGATACCTTTTGGGATGACCTCTTCCATTTCGATAAAACGCTCCCTTTACTGGTCTTGGGTTTGGGAATTGGTGCCATCTTTGGAAGCATGACCTACGCCTTTTTATCGGAACACGTTAAAAAATAGAGCAAGATTCGCTAATTTTTTAATTTATAGGCAAAGAATCCCACCTAGTTCGTTCTAGGTGGGATTTCCACTTCAATTCATAGAATATTTTCCAAAATATCTACTGACCCTCGTCACCAATTCTCCCACTGGGTTTCAATCTTGACATCGCCATAGTTGCTTGGCGAGTACTTACTGTCATAGATGGTACACCAGTCCTTCAAAACTTTCTGGTTGACGATTTCGTCGTAGTAAAAATCCAAATCCTTAGCTGTAATACCGTACTGCTCTAAGTAGGATTTCACTTGGGCCTCGTCTTCGATATATGTTTCCGATCTATTTTCATAAATCAGAATTTTTTTAACTAATACTTTTTTCTTAAATTCGTAATGAATAACAAAGTTAATTTTTTCTCCTGAGTTAGCATATCTTTCAAACCAAATATTTACACCTTTACTACTACCATCAAAATTAAACCCTAGTTCTAAATTCTTCACATCGCTTTCAAGAGAAGAATCATCGTATGTTATTATTGATTCATACTTATCCATTTCATTCATATTCGAATCATAAAGCTTTCGATTTTTTACTGTCACATGTTTTAAGTCTTTGAAGTTATAATGGCCCAAATAGTTTTTTGCCGTTTCTTGGTAAATCTCATCAAAAATGTTTTTAGGTTGTTTAGTAAAAAAGTAGAAATAGGATGATATGATTATTATGACTATAGCCAATATACTGAGTGTTTTCTTCATATTATCACCAATTCTCCCACTGGGTTTCAACCTTGACATCGCCATAATTGCTTGGCGAGTATTTACTGTCATAAATCGAGCACCAATCTTTCAGGACTTTCTGGTTGACGATTTCGTCGTAATAAGAATCCAAATCCTTGGCAGTGATACCATACTGCTCTAGGTAGGATTTTACCTGAGCTTCGTCTTCGATGTAATTTTTCGTATCTGCCTTCTTCAAAACTATTTTTACAAATTTTTTTAAATTACCTTCTTTATGAGAATATACAGTCCACATTTTTATACTAAAGTTGGACTCTATTCGTTTTTCAAATGAAATCGAACCAATTTCATCTTCGGAATAAAAACTAAATCCAATTCTTAGTTCAAGATAACCTTCCGGAAGATTTTTATAATTTCCTGAAGGTGTATACCTTAAAAATTCTCCGTCGCTTGGCCAAACTGGTTTAATATCAAATCCATCTATGTTTCTTAAAATATTATTTGTCTGATAAGTTTTCTCAGTTTCCTGGTAGATTTCATCAAAAATGTTTTTAGGTTGATGCATAAAGAAGTAAAGAGAAACTGATACAAGTAATACAACTATTGTTAAAACACCTAGTATTTTCTTCATAGACTTCCTCCTAGTCCGCCACAGCTTCTAAACGATTTAAAAACTTGGACACTCCTGGATATTTTCTTTCAATATATGCTTTAAGAGCATCCTCTCCATCTAGCTTAATATCCGTTGGTCGCAAACTATCATAAATAGTATCTCTGACTGTATCCCAATCCTTATTTTTTAGGAATTCTCTTTCTCTCTGAGAGGAGTCTTTTTGAAGGTCAGCATAGTAAGAAGAGATGGCTTGGTCATAGGATTGCCCCTTTTGCATACGGCCGATAAGGTTGACCGAGTCCAAATCCGCCTTGTAGTCATCCTCTCCGATACTTGGCTTCATATCGTTTGCATTAAAGGTCGTATCTCCCTCCCAGCCAGAAAGGTCCTTGACACGCTCTCTACCGCCATAGAGATCGGCTAACTGAACTTGATTAGGATTAAGGTGAGTCGCCATAGTGATGGACTGGTGGGTGAAGTCTGCATGGCCCGCTCCATTG
This sequence comes from Streptococcus oralis subsp. oralis, assembly GCF_002096445.1. Lineage (GTDB taxonomy): Bacteria > Bacillota > Bacilli > Lactobacillales > Streptococcaceae > Streptococcus > Streptococcus oralis_N. The sequence goes on along the minus strand of NZ_NCUK01000012.1, from coordinate 361,066 downwards.
TTAGAATAGGCCTTCAGTTTGGTATCCCAAAACTTATCAAAATCATCTTCTTTATCATAAGCTTCGGAATAACGTTTTTTATAAGTTTCATATAACTTTGGAGAATTTACTTTTAATGTTTCTGAATCATTATTTTCCCCACTAGCCAATTCGTGTTGCAGTCTAAGATTATAATACAGTTCTTTGGCCTTTTCTTCTTTCAATCCCAGTTCTTGATAAATTTCTACTATTGGTTTCAATGTTATCCATTTTTGGCCTGTCTGTGGATCACTCACAAATTCTTTATAAAAATATTGCCCCAAACCACCCGCCGTTTCGTTCCACTTAAAGTCATTATAGTAGGCTGCACCAATGACTCGTAAAAAGATATAGTCACGAAATTCTTGACTAGAGGTTGGAAATTTCCTATCTATCCCTTGCTTGATGGTCAAGAGTTGTTGGGCTGTCTCGGCATCAAAGCCGTATTCTGCCATCATGGTTTGGACAAAGGCTTTCTCTTGGCGACTGAGCTTCATGTCCTTTGTGTCAGAATAGGCAGTCAGGTAGTTGGCCCAAGTCAGGTCAGATGGAATTTTAAAGACACCTTGCTTGGCATCCCAGCTCGTTTCGATCTGGGCCAGCCCACGACTCAGTTGCACATCGATACTGTCTAGTTCATCGAACAGTCTTCCTGAATAGCTATCATAGGCACGCAGGTCTCCCAAGATTGTTTCATAGACACGTTTATTCGCATGGTGTCCTCGCATGAGTTCCACATTACTGCGTCTCAATCTCCCTTTTTCTTCGCTATCCATGGTCAAGCTAGAAAGGGATTGATTGACTTCATCTAGATAGGCAATCATTTGCTCTTCCTGGCGGATCTTATCAAGTAGATCGTCCTCGCGCCAACTCTTGCTGTCAACCATACTTTGGTAGTCTTCTGGCAATTTCTTGATGGCTTGAGAGAAGGTTTCTGCATAGAGTTGTCCCCCTTTGCTCAAGGGTAGTAAGACACTTGCAAAAAAACTTCTAGCCGAATCATAAGCGTTACCCTTTAAACTCTCCGTATCCTCTGAAAACTTTTGGATGGCTGATTGCAAATCTTGATAAGCCTCCACCTGAGATTGGCACATGGTCGCTACACTCGAACTTTGTAGTTGCGATTGTTCCAAATACATATCAATGCCCATGTTGTTTTTCCTCCTCTCTTTCTAGTTCTTTGCGTCTTTCATAGTAAACCGCATCCAAGTCTCCCTCTAACCGGAACTTTCCTTTCTTCAAATCATCCATGCGGTAGCTGAGGTCCTCAAAGATTTGGTTTTTGAGATGATTTCTCTGCAGGAGCGTTTCTTCCAACTGTCCTGCATATCGGCTCTGATAGGCTGTCTCCCACAAATCACTTTGATAACGGTGGCTGGCTCTATCATATCCTTCAAAGGTTTCTAGCAGTTCTTTGGTGCGGTACTTCTCTTTTCCATTGTCTTCTAGCTGGTACAAGAGTTCTCGCTCTCTTTTCTTCAACTCATCTAACTTGCTCATGCATGACTCCCAAAACCATTGGCCGCAGCCTTATCTAGCGCTTCAAAATCACTCGCTACAGAGTGAAGTCGTTCGGAAGTTAGGGTGACAGCGGCTGTAATCTGACTAGCTAGATTTTGATCCTTTGTCAGACATTGATGGGCCTTGTTATTCCCTTGAAGGGTCGTTAAGTCATCCTGACTAGCCGCAGCGATCGCTGTTAACGATTGACAAGCATTTTTAAGCTGAGTCGCATATGTTTGCGCAATATTTAGATCACTTTTTACTGTTGACATGGCTGTTTTATCCTTTTTCTGATTCCCTAGTGATAGGTACACTACATTTAGCTACATAGGCCTATTATACCATGTTTCATAAAAGGAGCATCATTTTGTCCTGATTTATGTACAATTGTGTATTATTTTGACAACTTCTCTCATCCAACTCGACGAAAAGGGTAAAAACTGTTACAATGTAGAAAAAGAAAAGAGGCTCTCATGACCAGTATATATGATTTTTCCGTTTTAAACCAAAACAACCAAGCAACTCCCCTGGATAGCTATCGTGGCAAGGTTCTCTTGATTGTCAACACTGCTACAGGATGTGGTTTAACGCCCCAGTACCAGGGACTTCAAGAACTCTATGAACGCTATCAAGATCAGGGCTTTGAAATCCTAGATTTCCCTTGCAATCAGTTTATGGGACAAGCACCTGGCAGCGCAGAGGAAATCAATAGTTTCTGCAGTCTACACTATCAGACCACTTTCCCTCGCTTTGCCAAGATCAAGGTCAACGGCAAGGAGGCAGATCCTCTTTATGTTTGGCTAAGAGACCAGAAATCTGGCCCGCTAGGAAAACGAATCGAATGGAATTTTGCTAAGTTTCTCATTGGTCGAGATGGGCAAGTCCTTGAGCGCTTCTCTTCCAAAACAGACCCCAAAACCATCCAAGAGTCTCTCCAAAAAATACTCTAATTTCTTTTTAAAACGTATCCCTTCATTTAGTTTGAGCCATGAAAGGATGCGTTTTTTCTTTAAAAAGTAACTGATTTTCTTTAATTTATATTTATTTTTTTGCTTTTTGCTATTGCAATTCTTTCATTAATTTAGTATATTTGTTATATTAAAAGTTTTCAGTCATTTTAAGGGAGAAATGACCTTTTAAATTTTTTTATCTTAAAATGAAAGCGTTTTATAAGCAGGAGGTAAGGTGGCTTACAAATTATCAGAGAGTTTTTCATTAAATCAAGTTGTAACCAAGTCATACTTGGGCTTGGGCAGTAGCTGACTGCCTTTCTAAAAACTAGGAGTATATTATGAATCGATACCTTTTTGAAAAAGGGCAAACATTTAGCATTCGGAAGTTGACTGTAGGTGTGGCATCTGTTATCGTGGGACTGGCATTTTTTGCTTCTGGAACCGTGCGTGCAGATGAAACGTCTCCTGCCACAACATCCAATTTAGATCAGCAAATGAAACAAGTAGCAGATATAGAAGAGACCAAGACTGAACCAGTCAAAGAAGAAGGCCGTGTAGAAGCTGAAAAACAAGAAACACCTGCTGCCGATACTAACAGTGCTGACTTGCTCCCTGAAGACATTCAGGACCGTGCCTATCCAGACACACCTGTCAAAGAACTCGATACGACTACTATCGTTGACCAAAAAGCTAGTCCAAAAGTAGAAACTAAGAGCATTCTAAAGGACAAGGAAGAAGCTCCAAAAGAAGCTGAGAACGGAAATCGTGCCATCATTAACGGTGGACAAGACCTCAAACACATCAACTACGAGGGACAACCTGCTACTGCTGCTACTATGGTTTACAGCACTTACAATGCAGGGGAACAACGCTACCTCGTTTCAGGCTCAGGTATCTTCGTAGCACCTAACCTGATCCTTACCGTTGCTCATAACTTCCTAGAAGCCAATAAAGAAACTGGCGAAGGTCACATTCGTGGTGGAAAATCTGCCCAGTTCTACTATAACGTTGGTTCAAACAGCGAAAAGAAAAACTCACTGCCATCTTCTGGAACTACGGTTTTATTCAGAGAAAAGGATATCCATTTCTGGAACAAGAAGGAGTTTGGAAAAGGCTATAAGAATGACCTTGCTCTTGTAGAAGCTCCTATTCCTCTTCCGATTGCTAGTCCAAACAAAGCAGCAACCTTTGCGCCTTTAGCGGAACACAAAACGCATCAGCCGGGAGAAGCCATCAGTACGATTGGCTACCCAACTGACTCGAGCTCAAAAGAACTGAAACAACCTATCCTAGCTGGTCAGCTTTACAAGGCAGATGGGACCATCCGATCTGTTGAGTCCTATGATGATAAGGGAACGACTGGTATCACCTACAAAACCACTTCTGTATCTGGTTTGTCTGGTGGCGGGATTGTCGATAGCCAAGGAAAAGTTCTGGGGGTTCACCAACACGGAACCGTTGACAATGGTGTGGCTGAAAAGGATCGCTTTGGTGGCGGACTCGTCCTTTCACCTGAACAACTGAAATGGGTTAAGGACATGATTGCCAAGTATGGTGTGAAAGGCTGGTACCAGGGAGACAACGGAAATCGTTACTACTTTACTGATGAAGGGCGTATGCTTCGGAATGAGAAAGCTGTTATCGGAAGCAACGAATATTCCTTCAACCAAGATGGGATCGCTACCTTGACCAAGGGAGTTGAGTACGGTCGTGTGGTTATCCAACACGAAGACGAAGAAGGAAATCCTGTCAAAGATAATGACACCTTTATCGAACAGACAGCTGTTGATTCGCCATTTGACTATAATTTCAAAAAAGAAATCGAGAAAACGGACTTCTATCAGAAGAATAAAGACAAATACGAAATTGTATCCATTGATGGCGTAGCAGTCAATAAACAGCTAAAAGATACTTGGACTGAAGAGCACAATGTTGTCAGCAAAGCGCCTGCCGGTACACGTGTCATCAAGGTGGTCTATAAAGTTAACAAAGGCTCCTTCAAAGTTTACTACCGTCAAAAAGGAACCACTACTGAACTAGCGGAAGCGACAGTTGATAACAATGACGGCCAAGAGTATGACTTTTCCTTTGTCAACACCTTCCATGCAAAAGACATTGCTGGCTACCGTCCAGTCAAAACTAGCCTGGAAGCAACCATCCAGCATAAAGGTGTGAATGAGGTCGTCTTTGAATACGAGCCGGTCGCTGATACAGCTAATCCAACGACTCCGACTCCACCAGTGGCTCATCCAGAAGATAAGGAAACCGAGATTGGCAATCATGGACCTCTTCCAAGCAAGGCTCAACTCGATTACCACAAGGAAGAATTGGCAGCCTTCATCCACTACGGAATGAACACCTATACCAATTCTGAATGGGGTAATGGGAAAGAAGACCCCCGATACTTCAATCCAACCAACTTGGATACTGACCAGTGGATTCGCACTCTGAAGGAAACGGGCTTCAAACGAACTATTATGGTTGTTAAACACCACGACGGATTCGTTGCTTACCCATCTAAATACACCAACCATACCGTAGCTGCTAGCCCATGGAAAGATGGAAAGGGTGACCTTCTCGAAGAAGTTTCCAAGTCCGCTAGCAAGTATGACATGAACATGGGGGTTTACCTTTCACCATGGGATGCCAACCATCCTAAATACCATGTCGCAACCGAAAAAGAATACAACCAATACTATCTCAACCAGCTGAAAGAAATCCTTGGTAATCCAAAATACGGTAATAAAGGGAAATTTATCGAGGTTTGGATGGACGGTGCGCGTGGTAGCGGTGCCCAAAAAGTAACCTATACCTTTGATGAATGGTTCAAATACATCAAAGAAGCCGAAGGAGATATCGCCATTTTCTCTGCTCAACCAACAAGCGTTCGCTGGATCGGAAATGAACGAGGGATTGCAGGTGACCCTGTATGGCATAAAGTCAAAAGAGCCAACATCACAGACGATGTGAAAAACGAATACCTCAACCATGGTGACCCAGATGGTGATATGTACTCTGTAGGGGAAGCTGATGTTTCGATCCGTTCGGGCTGGTTCTATCATGACAATCAACAGCCGAAATCACTCAAAGAGTTGATGGATATCTACTTCAAGTCTGTTGGTCGTGGAACGCCACTCCTTCTCAATATTCCACCAAATAAAGAAGGAAAATTCGCAGATGCAGATGTGGCTCGCTTGAAGGAATTCAAAGCAACCCTAGACCAAATGTATGCGACTGACTTTGCCAAAGGTGCCACTGTAACAGCAAGTTCTACTCGTCAGAACCATCTCTACAAGGAAAGCCACCTCACAGACGGTAAAGATGACACCAGCTGGGCCCTCTCAAATGATGCCACAACTGGTAGCTTTACAGTCGATTTAGGGCAAAAGAGACGCTTTGACGTCGTTGAACTCAAGGAAGACATCGCCAAAGGGCAACGTATCTCTGGTTTCAAGATCGAAGTCGAAATCAACGGACGTTGGGTGACTTACGGTGAAGGTTCGACCGTTGGTTACCGTCGCTTGGTTCAAGGCAAGCCTGTTGAAGCACAAAAAATCCGTGTAACCATCACTGGTGCTCAAGCAACTCCAATCTTGACTAACTTCTCAGTCTACAAGACACCAAGTAGTATCGAAAAGACAGACGGCTACCCTCTTGGACTTGAATACCACTCAAACACAACTGCGGATACAGCCGGAACAACTTGGTACAATGAATCTGAAGGGGTTCGTGGCACTTCTATGTGGACCAATCAAAAAGATGCCAAAGCAAGCTATACCTTCACAGGAACCAAGGCCTATGTCGTCTCTACAGTCGATCCTGGTCATGGAGAAATGTCCGTCTACGTTGATGGTCAAAAGGTTGCCGATGTCCAAACTAAGAATGCTAGCCGTAAACGCAGCCAAAAAGTCTTTGAGACAGGCGATTTAGCACCAGGCCAACACACTATTACTCTTGTAAATAAAACAGGCGAACCAATTGCTACAGAAGGAATCTACACCCTAAACAATGATAGTAAAGGGATGTTTGAACTCGAGTCTACCAACTACGAAGTCGAAAAAGGAAAACCAGTCACTGTTAAGATTAAACGTGTTGGTGGAAGCAAGGGGGCTGCTACTGTTCGCTTCATCACAGAACCTGGAACTGGGGTTCACGGTAAAGTTTACCAAGATACAACTCAAGATGTGACCTTTAAAGATGGAGAAACAGAAAAGACTGTTACCATCCCAACGATTGACTTTACAGAACAAGCCGACTCTGTCTTTGACTTCAAAGCCAAGCTCACTTCTGTCACTGATGGTGCCCTGCTCGGTTTTGCTACCGATGCAACCATCCAAGTGATGAAAGCTGAATTGCTGATCAAGGACCAAACAAGTTATGATGACCAAGCTAGTCAGTTGGATTACAGTCCTGGCTGGCACCATGAAACCAATTCGGCAGACAAATACCAAAAGACTGAGTCTTGGGCTTCCTTTGGCCGCTTAACTGATGAGCAAAAGAAAAAGACAACTGTCACAGCCTACTTCTACGGTACTGGACTTGATATCAAGGGCTATGTTGATCCAAATCATGGTATCTACAAAGTCTTCCTAGATGGCAAAGAAGTTCCTTACCAAGAGGGCATGGGAAATGCTTCAACTATTGATGGTAAGAAATACTTTAGCGGCCGTGCAGCTCAACGCCAAGGCAATCAAACTCTGGTTAGCTTAAAAGGTCTGGACGAAAACTTGCACGCAGTCACCCTTCAACTAGATCCTGATCGAAACGATTTGTCTCAAAATATCGGTATTCAGGTAGATCAATTTATCACTCGTGGCGAAGGTAGCGAACTCTACAGCAAGGCAGATATCATCCAGTCTATCTCAAAATGGAAAGACGATCTGTCCAACTTTGATCCAGCAGGCTTGAAAAATACGGCTACTGCACGCCAAGCATTCCAAGCAAATCTAGAAAAATTGAGAAACCAACTCAGTGCTGATGCAGTGGATGTTCAAGAAGTCATGTTGACAGTCAGCGTCCTACAAGATATCCTATCCAAGGATGAGAACTATCAAAGAGGCCAAGAGGAACCTAGTCCAGAGCAACCGGAACAGCCAGAAGAACCTGAGAAACCTGACCAGCCTGAGAAACCAGCCGAACCAAAACAACCGGAAATTGAGTACGATAAGGCTATGGACAGCTTGACAAAAGCTATCGAGAAAAAAGTCGCTGAGCTTGGATCCAACAAGGAAGCTAAAAAGAAATTATTAGAAATTGCTGACCAAGCCATTGCTGCAATCCAAGAAGCTAAAACTCAGGAAGCAGTCAATCAAGCGCTAGAAACTGCTCTCGAACAAATCAACAAACTCGAAGCGGCTCAGCCTGAAAAACCGGCTCAACCTGAAACTCCGGCTCAGCCTGAAAAGCCAGCGCAACCGGAACAACCAACTCAACCTGAGAATCCAGTTCAACCGGAAAAACCGGCGCAACCTGAGAAACCGACTCAACCGGAAACTCCAGCGCAACCTGAGAAACCGGCTCAACCGGAAAAACCGGCGCAACCTGAGAAACCGGCGCAACCGGAAAAACCTGCTGAGCCTGAAAAGCCAGTTCAGCCTGAAAAACCAACTCAACCGGAAACTCCAGCGCAACCTGAGAAACCGGCTCAACCGGAAAAACCGGCTCAGCCTGAAAAGCCGACTCCACCGGAAACTCCAGCGCAACCTGAGAAACCAATTACTTCTTCAAGTCCTGAGGAAGGGGTTAAAGACCTTGTCTTTACACTTCCAAGCTTGGAAATCGTCAATAAGGTCGTACCGTTCAAGACTATTCGTCACGAAAACCCACAATTAGACAAAGGAAAAGAGCAAGTTCTATCAGAAGGGAAAGACGGTCTCTTAGTCGAGTATGTTGAAGTGGACGGTGACAATCGCAAGGTTCTCCAAACAGAAGCAACTCCAGCTCAAGATCGAGTGATTGAGGTAGGTAGCAAACAAAGCTCAGTTGGAACAGAAGCGCCACCAGTTGTGACTCTTCCTGAGTATGTTCTACCAAGAGAGACTGAAAAACCTGCTCCAGCCGTAACAGATCATTCATCATCAAAAGATGAAAAAGCTCCTGTTACAGCTACAATCAAAGAAGACAAGGAAAGACTACTCCCTGCAACTGGGGAACAAGAAGCAAGTGCCTTCCTCTTCTTGGCAGCCATTACTTCTATCTTGTCTCTCCTGATCTTCCAAAAGAATTTCAAAGACTAATAACCCTCTTTGATTGATTCTTTCTAATTATTCAGTTCCCCCGTTGAGAAGACCATTTGGTCTTCTCTTTTTCTATCTGTAAAATTAAAAAACATCCACAAATTAAACAGCACCCCAAAAGTCAGACAGAAAAAATCTAACTTTTGCGGTGCTGTTCACTTATTTTAATCCGTTAGTTCCACACAGAAAGCATCCCATGGCTCTAAGGTTTGTTTTTCAACTGCTTCTTTAGCAGTAGTGTTTTCAATCAAGATTGACTTAACTCTTCCTTCTACTGAAAGGTTTTGTTTTTCATTGGACAAGTTAGCCACAACCAGGAAGCGGCGGTCACCGTCCTTACGGATATAAGCAAAGACCTTGTCAGCTGTATCAAGCAATTCAAAGTCGGCTCGAATCAGCCAGCTGTTCTCCTTACGAATTTGAACGAGTTTTTGATAGGTATAGAAAATAGAATCTGGATTCGCCAGCGCTTCTTGAACGTTGATTTCTTGATAGTTTGGATTAACTGCTAACCAAGGTTGACCTGTTGAGAAGCCAGCATTTTTGCTTTCATCCCACTGCATCGGGGTACGGGCATTATCACGACCAATAACACGGATACTGTCCATGATTTCTTCCATCGGAACGCCTTTTTCAAGAGCTTCACGCGCATAGTTGAGAGATTCAATATCTTCTACTTGGTCCAGTGTTTCAAATGGATAGTTGGTCATCCCAATCTCCTCACCCTGGTAGATATAAGGTGTCCCTCTCATGAGATGAAGCAGGATTGCAAAGGCTTTAGCAGATTTTTCACGATATTCTTGGTCATTTCCCCAGATAGAGACGATTCGAGGAAGGTCATGGTTGTTCCAGAAGAGGGAATTCCAGCCATCCTCAACTCCTAACTCTGTCTGCCATTTGTTAAAAATTTCTTTTAACTTCCCTACATTTAACTCTTTTTGGTAGTGCCACTTAGGTTGCCCTTCCTGATATTGAAGACAGATATGTTCAAACTGGAAGACCATAGACAATTCTTGTCCCTTTGGATCCGAGTAGAGCTTAGCAATCTCTGGCGTTGCTCCCCAGGTCTCTCCTACTGTCAAGAGATTCTTATCTCCAAAGGTCGCCTGATTCATTTCCTTGAGATAGGGATGAAGCATAGGACCATTATTAACCACTTTCTCATCAGGAATTTTTCCAATCATGTCAATAACATCCATACGGAAACCACCAATGCCTTTATCAATCCAGAAGTTCATCATCTCGTAAATTTTCTGGCGCAGTTTTTCATTCTCCCAGTTGAGATCGGACTGTTTCTTGCTAAAAAAGTGGAGATAGTATTGACCCGACTTTTCATCGTATTCCCAGGCAGACCCACTAAAGATAGACTCCAAATCATTGGGTTCATCCCGCCAGATATAGTAGTCACGCTCAGGGCTGTCAGGATTTTCACAGGCCTCGACAAACCATGCGTGTTCATCCGAGGTATGATTGACCACCAAGTCCATGATAATTCGAATATCACGCTTCTTAGCTTCTGCGATGAGTTCATCCATGTCCTCCATGGTTCCGAAAATAGCTGCAATCGCTTGATAATCAGCAATATCATAACCATTATCATCCATAGGACTATCATAAACAGGAGAAAGCCAAATCGCTGTGATTCCTAACTTAGCTAGATAGTCTAACTTACTAGTAATTCCTGGCAAATCGCCAATTCCATCTCCGTTGCTATCCATAAAACTCTTGGGATAGACTTGATAGACTACGGCATTGTGCCACCATTTTTCTTGCATCTTCTTACCTCATTATTTTAATAATCTATAGTCTATGATAGCGCTTTTTCAAACTTTGTGCAAGCGTTTGCCTAATCTTTTTGATTTCTTTTTTGGCTCCGTAGTTTCCTATCTTCCAATTTTTTATTATAATAGAGGTCAGAGGTAAAAAAATGAAAAAACAAGCTTTTAGTTCTGAACAATATTTGAATCTACAGCGCGACCACATTTTGGAGCGCATTAACCAATTTGACGGCAAACTCTATTTGGAGTTTGGTGGCAAAATGTTAGAAGATTTCCACGCTGCTCGCGTTCTTCCTGGTTATGAGCCTGACAATAAAATCAAACTCTTGCAAGAATTGAAAGAGCAGGTTGAAGTTGTGATCGCCATTAACGCCAGCAACATCGAGCATTCTAAAGCGCGTGGCGACTTGGGCATTTCTTATGACCAAGAAGTTCTTCGTTTGATTGATAAATTCAATGAATTAGGGATTTTTGTTGGTTCCGTTGTCATCACACAGTACGCTGGCCAACCAGCTGCAGATGCCTTCCGCAACCAGTTAGATAAAAACGGGATTGATTCTTATCTTCATTATCCAATCAAAGGATACCCGACGGATATGGATCACATCATTTCTCCAGAAGGTATGGGGAAAAACGACTACATCAAAACCAGTCGCAACTTGATTGTCGTAACTGCTCCTGGACCTGGTTCTGGAAAATTGGCAACTTGCATGTCAAACATGTACCACGACCAAATCAATGGTATCAAGTCTGGTTACGCTAAATTTGAAACCTTCCCAGTTTGGAATCTTCCCCTTCATCATCCGGTCAACTTGGCCTACGAGGCTGCAACCGCAGACCTTGATGATGTCAACATGATTGACCCCTTCCATCTTCAAACTTACGGAGAAACTACTGTCAATTACAACCGTGATATCGAAATCTTCCCAGTGCTAAAACGTATGTTGGAACGCATTCTCGGTGAATCTCCATACGCTTCACCAACAGACATGGGTGTCAACATGGTTGGCTTCGCTATTACTGATAATGAATCTGCTATCGAAGCTTCAAAACAAGAAATCATCCGTCGCTACTATCAGACTGTACTTGATTTTAAAGCTGAAAAAGTCGGAGAAACTGCTGTCAAGAAAATCGAGTTGCTCATGAACGACCTCGGTATCACACCTGCAGACCGTCAGGTTGCTGTCGCTGCACGTCAAAAAGCTGAAGAAACCGGCGGACCTGCCCTTGCTCTCGAATTGCCATCTGGTGACATTGTCACTGGTAAAAACTCAGAACTCTTTGGCCCTACAGCCGCTGCCTTGATCAATGCCATCAAAAAATCAGCTGATATCGCTAAAGAAGTAAAACTAATCGAACCTGAAGTCGTCAAACCAATTCAAGGTCTTAAAATCGATCACCTAGGTAGCCGCAATCCTCGCCTCCACTCAAATGAAATTTTGATTGCGCTAGCCATCACAGCTATGGAAAATCCAGATGCTGCGCGTGCCATGGAAGAACTTGGTAACCTCAAAGGAAGCGAAGCCCACTCAACCATCATCTTGACCGATGAAGACAAGAATGTCCTTCGCAAACTAGGTATCAACGTAACCTTTGACCCATTCTACCAATACGATCGCTTGTATCGTAAGTAAATAAACAAGGCTGGACAAAAACTCAATTTGAGAGAAAATCCAGTAAATCTTTACATAATAAAAAAATCAAACGCATAATATCAAGTCTTTTGGACACTTGGTATTATGCGTTTTTATAATCTTCCATCCTCATTTATTTTAATGAAATTGTCAACTCGACAGAGGCTCCTCCTTGATCTGGATTGAGCAGGGTCAGACGGCCACCATGCAAGAGAGCTACCTGCTTAGAAAAGGCTAAGCCGATACCATGATGGGGATTAGCTGAATTGCGGCTTTGGTCACTCTGGTAAAAGAGCTGTTCCGCTCCCAGCAGCATCTCCTCTGAAAATGCTGGACCGTTATTCCAGATAGCAAAAACCAACTGATCCTGCTGCACTGATACCGTCAGCTTCACTTCCTTTTGGTCCTGATTAGCATGTTCAAGCGCATTCAGTAAAATATTGAGCAAAGCTCGCTTGAGATAGTCCAAATGAATCGACAAAATCAGACTAAGGTCACAATCTTCTTGGAGATAAAAACGATAGCTTTCCTGTTTGCTGAACAGTGCCCAATCGTCCTGGAGATAAGCCAAAAAGTCCTCTAAGGAAAGCTGACTGAACTGATTAGCATCAATCTGAAAAGTCTTAGCGTAATCAATCAAAGAGCCACAATACTCTTCCATCTTGTGACTAGCCTGCAAAATCTCAACAGCATAGTCTGCCTGTGGATAGCCTAACTGCGCCAACTCCAAGAGCTCAGCATTCCCCTTAATCACAGTTAGGGGCGTCTTCAAATCGTGCGATGTCGCTGATAGCTGTAAAATCAACTCCTGATTATGCTGCTGCTCTTTTTCTAGAAGACGAACATTTTCTTGGTGGCTGCTCCGTAAATCGCTATAGACTTCGAGCATTTCCTCGATCCGAAAAAGCTGGCTTTGGTTTTCTTCTAAAAGCTTCTTGCTCGTTAGCATTTTTATTTCCCTGTCGATTTTTCGGAGCAATTTCAAAATATGATAAAAAGTAATCAGCAGCAAGCTCCCTGCCCAAAAGAACAAGGTGAAAAGAACGTGATCACTTCCTTGCGTAAATTCATAACCTATAAGCACAAAAATCAAAACATGAAAAAAGACGATCTTTAAACTGGTTGTCCAGACTAGGCTTTTGAAATTTCGGGTTCTAATTGCCATCTATAGCCTACTCCTCTCACTGTTGCGATTGCTTGCAGCCCTTCTTGTTTGCATTTTTGGCGAATCTGATATACGTATTCTGAGATGGAGCGAAGCTGTGTTTCTGAGCTTTCTGGGTAAAGCAAGGTATGCAGGCGTTCAGCTGAGAAGGTCTGCTTGGGATTGCTAGCAAGTAAATGCAGTAACTTAAACTCACGCTCTGAAAATTTCAAGACTTTACCAAAACAGGCAACTTCATAGCGCTCTGGATAAAATTGACAAGAAGCAATTTCAGAATATCGCTCCTCCCGTCTTTCCTCCCGCCGAAGATGAGCTCTGACACGCGCCAGCAATTCTTTGGTCCCAAAAGGCTTGATAATATAGTCATCTGCTCCGCGAAAGAGCCCTTCCACCTTGTCCGCCTCTAACTCCTTAGCTGTCAGAAAGATGATTGGACACGAAAGATGAGGACGAATGTAGGAACACAGCTCAAAACCATTAACAGGCTCCATCATCACATCTAGCAGAATCAAATCATATCCTACAAAATCCGTCAGCTCTAGCTCTTCTATCCGATCAAGCGTCGTCACGTCATAAGCATCGAGCTCTAGGACGTTTTTCACTAGCTTTAAAATGCTCCGGTCGTCATCAACCACCAAAATACGATACTGTCTCATGATTTCCATTATAGCATACCTCTAGCGAACATCTCGTTTCAAGGTCAAGAATATAGCAGAGCTCCAAACCAAAGCTAGCCAGAACAGCTGTATTCCCAACCCTGATAGATCTATTGAATGCTGAAGCCCTTCATACTCAAAAAGATTTAGCGTAGCCAGATCGGGCAGGTATTTTGCTTCCTTGATAAAAGTTGCCAATAAACGGCTAAGACCAATCAAGAGAGGAAATAGCACCGACACCGGCAAAACCCAAGATTGAAAGAGCAAAGCGAGGCCAGCAGCTAAAAGAGCCAGAAAAAGATTGCTGAGAAGACCAAAAGAGCTGTAATAGAGGAATTTCCCCAGTAAGGGCCAGCTAAAGTCTAGGTCAAATCGAGCCAGCATAACAAAGAAACAGCTGCCTATCATGACACTGTAGAGAACCAAGAGCAGAACGGCCAGAAAAAGGAATTTCCCAGCCAACCAAGCCTTTCTATTTGATACGGTTAGAAAATTCGTTCGCATCCCAGACTTGACAAACTCCTGGGCAAAATAGAGGGAAGTAAAGATGACGATGACAGGCTGCGCCAGATAGAGAGCATGCAAAGCTTCACTCAGAGCCTTTGTCTGGCCAACTGCTGTCTGACTGTAGTCAAGATTCATCAGAAAAAAAGGAACGACTACCAGAGCCACCAAGGCGGCACCAAGAACGAGATAGTAAGAACGAAACTTAATCCATTCACTTTTAAGCAGAGCTTTTATCATCAGTAGCGTCCTCCTAAATCCGTCTTCAAAAAGCGCAGAGAGGCCATGACGCCGATAACTAGCAACCATACGCTTAGTATCAAGAGTCCTTGCAAGGGATTGTTGGCATATTGGGAAGTCGGCGTTGCAACAAATAACTCTCCTGCGGGCTGTGGCAGATAAGCACCCCAACTCGTATGAGCTGCCAGGTAATTTCCCAGATTATAGAGCTGGGGCACAAGAAAGAGTAAGGGAAGCAACATCGTCCGCCCAAGCAATCCCAATAAAAAGGACAAGAGACCTAGCAATGCAGTAGCTAGTGCCTTCCATAAAAGATGACTCCAGGCAGCTTGATTAAGTAAAATTGGATGTAGCCCTTCTTTTCCTAAAGCCAAGTGCATGACAATATAGCTCAAATAAATGGATAACAAGCTAATGATGAGTGAAAACAAACCAAAGGTCAATATTTTCCCCATAAGTAGCTTCAAGCGGTTATTACAAGCCAATAGACTGGTTCGCAAGCTATGAGACTGAAATTCCGTTGCTCCCAAAATTCCAGCTAAGATGACTAAAACCATACCACCCATAGAAGCGCCATTAAGACCTAGATATTCAAGCGGATCAATAGCTTCTGCCAGACCGGGAACCGTCTCAGGGGTCGCATCTAAACCGATAGACAGATACTGACATCCCTCTAGCCATGACACAACAGGTACCAATAACAGCATAAAGACCACACTTACCCTGAAAGCCTTGGTTGATTGGATTTTCAACCACTCTGAATGTAATAAGGACATCGTTTCTTTCATCTTAAACCTCCTCTGTTAAGTCGAAGAAGAGCTCTTCTAAACTATCTGTTCCTTGTAATACATCTTCTAGCGTTCCCTGTTCGATAATTTGCCCATGATGAATCAAGACTACATCATCTGTTACCATTTGTACCTCAGACAGGATATGAGAGGATAGAAGGACTGTTTTCCCTAAATCAGCCTGCTTGCGAATGAACTTTCTAAACCACTTAATCCCACTTGGATCCAAGCCATTGGTCGGCTCATCTAATATTAGAAACTGAGGATCACCTAGTAAAGCTACTGCCAATCCCAGGCGCTGCCCCTCTCCTAGAGACAGGCTTGATAAGAAATCCTTTTTCTTATGAGCGATCCCAGTCATCTCCAATACCTCATCAATCCGAAACTTTGGAATGGCATTACTTGCAGCAATAATATGCAGATGGTCGTAAACCTTTCTATTTGGCAGACCGCCAATACCGTCAAAAGCTGCACCTACCGTTTTGAGAGGATAAATCATTGACTGATAAGTTTGTCCATCAAAAGTCGCAGTTCCTGCTGTCGCCCGATCTAAGCCCAAGAGAATCCTCAAGGTCGAGCTTTTTCCTGCACCATTATGTCCTAGAAAAGCCGTAATGCGACCACTCCTAGCTGTAAAAGAAATATCCTTTAAAATTTGCTTGTCTCCATATTTTTTAGAAACACGATCAATTTTTACAATATGTTCCATACTGAACTCCTTTATCTTTATTTTCTCCAGTATACCCAATCTAGTTCAGAATTAGTTCAGAGATTAAACAGAAATTTCAGAAAAAGTTGGCCCACTTTTCAAAAGTCACCTTAGTTCCACTAGAAAAACTAAACTTTTCTTTCACAAGGTATTCTTCTCTCCATTCTTTCTTTATAATTCTGAGGTTTATGTATAGAGACTTTATTATCATTCTAGTACCAAAAAGTCATTTATCAAACTCCATCAACAGCACCCTTTATGATATAATGAAAGAAGAAAACTGAAAGGAACTACCATGTCAAAAGAAGTTATTGTTGAAAGTTTTGAACTTGACCACACCATTGTTAAAGCACCCTATGTTCGCTTGATTGGGGAAGAAACAGGGCCAAAAGGAGATGTCATCTCCAACTTTGATATCCGCTTGGTACAGCCAAATGAAGACTCTATCCCTACTGCTGGCCTTCACACTATCGAGCACCTCTTAGCCAAACTCATCCGTACCCGCATTGACGGTATGATTGACTGCTCACCATTTGGCTGCCGTACTGGTTTCCATATGATTATGTGGGGACGTCACACTAGCGCTGAGATTGCAGCTGTTATCAAGGATTCGCTCAAGGAAATTGCTGAAACCACTACTTGGGAAGATGTCCCTGGAACAACCATCGAATCTTGCGGAAACTACAAGGACCACAGCCTCTTTTCTGCTAAAGAATGGGCAAAACTCATCCTGGAACAAGGAATCTCAGATGATGCCTTTGAACGTCATGTCATCTAAACACAAAAGAACCAGTTACAATAACTGGTTCTTTTTTATTCTCAAAATTTTGTCTTATACTCAATGAAAATCAAAGAGCAAACTAGGAAACTAGCCGCAGGCTGTACTTGAGTACAGCAAGGCGACGTTGACGTGGTTTGAATTTGATTTTCGAAGAGTATTAGGCTTTCTCACGAATGACCAAACTCCCATCTTCCATATCTGCTTCCAGATGTTTGGCATCTAGATGATCCAAGTGGAAATCTGTTACCTTATCACGAATTTGTTGTTCAACCACGCGACGGAGAGGACGAACACCCATAACTTCGTCATAACCTTCTTCTGTGATAAAGTCCTTAGCTGCTTGACTAACTTCCAAATCAATGTCTTTCTTAGCCAAAGTTTGGTTGACTTCCGCCAACATCAAGTCCACAATCTTAGAAAGGTCTTCCTTATTCAAGTGTGAGAACTCGATAACTGCGTTAAAGCGGTTAAGAAACTCTGGACGGAAGAATGGTTTCAAGCGATCCATCAATTCTGGTTTATCCGCATCTTCTGTCAAGTTGGCTTCATAGCCAAATCCAGCATTTGATGTTGCGATAATGACAGTGTTCTTGAAGTTCACTGTATTTCCTTGACCATCAGTCAAACGACCGTCATCCAATACTTGGAGAAGAAGGGTGATTACTTGAGGATCAGCCTTTTCAATTTCGTCCAAGAGAATGATAGAGTATGGATTGCGACGAACACGTTCCGTCAAGGTATTGCTATTGTCATCATACCCCACATAACCTGCTGTTGTACCGATCAACTTAGATACAGCTGTGCGGTCACTATATTCAGACATATCCAAGCGGATGATCGCATCTTTAGTACCAAACATATCGAGCGCTAATTGCTTAGCAAGTTCTGTCTTACCAACCCCAGTTGGACCTACAAAGAGGAAGCTACCGATTGGGCGATTGCCTTCATCAAAACCAGCACGGTTACGACGGATAGCACGAGCTACAGCTTCAACCGCCTTGTCTTGGCCGATAACCTTGTGTTCCAAGCGATGAGCCATATCTTTCAAACGTTCGATATCTGATGCTCCCATTTGTGAAACTGGGATACCTGTCATTCGTTCCACAGATTCAGCCACATCGTTGATGCTTGCAGTCACTTTCATGTCTTCTGTGTGGTTTTCGACTTTTTTCTCTAATTCTGCAATACGTGTTTTGGCATTAAGAGCTGCTTCAAAATCTTCTGCCTCAACTGCTTTTTCTTGCTTGTCTTTTTCTGCCTCAATTTCCCGTTCAACAGCATGCACATCTGTTACAGGATGTTGAGCTGCCAAGTGAGCAGCCGTTACGTCCACAAGGTCAATAGCCTTATCTGGCAAGCTACGTTGAGGAATATATTGGATAGAATAATCCACTGCTGCTTTCAAGACTTCGTCTGGCAAGATGACATTGTGGTGTTGTTGATAGAGGTCACGAATCCCTTGAAGGATTTTAAAGGTATCCTCTGCTGAAGGAGCATTGACCTTGACTTCGTTGAAACGACGAGCAAGAGCTGCATTTTTCAAGATGGTGTTACGGTATTCGTCTTGAGTCGTTGCCCCAATCACTGTCAACTCACCACGAGAGAGAGCTGGCTTGAGAATATCCGCAAGACCTTTAGAACCACTATCACCTCCGATTGAGCCAGCGCCAAGGATTTGGTGAATTTCATCAAAGAAGAGGATAATATTGCCTGCTTCTTTCACTTCGTTGACTAGGTTTTGAACGTTTTCTTCAAAGCTACCACGGTATTGAGTACCAGCCTCAAGACCTGAAATATCAATGGAAATGATTTCCTTGTTTTTAATAGCAGCTGGAACGTCTCCATTCACAATGGCTTGCGCTAGGCCTTCGACAACTGCTGTCTTACCAACACCTGCATCTCCTACCAGAACAGGATTATTCTTGGTACGACGTGAGAGGATTTCAGATGTTTCTTGAATTTCCTTGTTTCGTCCGATTACAGGATCCAGCTTGCCCTCACGAGCTTCCGCTGTCAAGTTGCGACCTAGTTTAGCAAGGACACCGTCTTGTTTCATACCTGAAGCGTGTTGTTGCATTTGCGCATCATATTCTGCATTTCCTGGCAATTGACCAGTTGCACGATAATGAGCAAATTCCTCAGGTGTCACTTCACGTCCATTAATCAAGTAGCGACGGTTTTCAGAACTATATCCTCTCATACCACCCATCAATTGGTTAAATAAATCATCCATGTTGTTAAAGTTATTAAAGTTGTTGTTCATATTCTTTACCTCGTTTATTCTTAATTATATGCGATCTCTGATATTGACTATCTTTGACCTTTGTTTTAAAAATTTTAGACTAGCTAACTAGCTACCCTACGTATAATTTCTGGTTTTTCTTTCTTAAATAAGCCTTTTATCATCTTCTTTTCAAAATCTGTTAGATTTAACATAGGCCTCACCCCTTTCTAGGGTATCTATCATACATTTTCAAGAAATAGAATCATTGAAAATGAAGTTTTCTAAGGAATTCATTTTCCTTATGTTCCTACTATATCACATTGGTCAGTAAAAGTCAATAGCTTTTTGACCAAATTTGACTATTTTTAAAAAAATTTTTTGAAGTACAAAAAAAGCCCCTAGAAAACGAATTTTCTAGAGACTTTCTCTATCAAGTTTAAGAGAGAAGTAGAATTCTCACTTACCAAGTTTTATGTTTCTTCTACGAAAGCTTAAGCTTTACGTTTTACGAAGAATACCAATCCGCTCAATGCCAATACTACAAATCCAATTGCAGAAAGGATAGAGGTTGCTTCACCTGTGTTTGGAAGTTCAGCTTTACCTTTATTCTCAGTAGCTGGAGGTGTTGGTGCTGGATCTGGCGTTGGCGCTGGATCCGGTGTTGGATTTGGATTTGGTGCTGGGTTTGGATCCGGTGTTGGGTTTGGAACAGTGTATTTATTTGTAAATACAACTGCTTTACTATCTGCATATGAGACAGTCGCAGTCAAGAGACCTTGACCATCCGCAACTACAGTGACTGTTACAGTGTGCTCAGTCTTATCGTATTCAACACCCTCTTCAGTACCAACTTTTTCAACCAAGGTATAAGTGTGAGTACCTGCTTCTTCGAATGAACGAACAAAGGCTACTTTACCTTCGGCAGTGTTCTTAGCTTCTGCTACAACTGCACCATTTTCTTTCAATTCGAAAGTATAAGCATCAGCCGCAAGTTCTTTACCTTCAAGTTTCTTAGTTGCTTCAATCGTAGCATCTACTGCTGGTGCTTTAAAGCTATTCGTGAAGACACTACCTGCTGGGTATTCAACAGTTGCCTTCAAGGCATTTGTTGCTGCATCTTTGGTTACTGTTACCACTGCAGTCTTTTCTGTGTCGTAAGTAATACCAGTTGCTCCGGCATTCACTTCTTTTACAGTATAAGTATGAACACCTTCTGCATCATAGTTGATTGCATTAAATGTTACTTTTCCACCTTGGTTTGTTTTTGTATCAAGTTTGTTTGTACCTTCATACAATTCAAATTGGAATTCACCATCAACCAAAGCACGACCAGTCAATTCTTTCGTAAACTCAAGTGTTGCTGATGTAGCTGTTGGTGCTGGTGCTGTATAAATATTAGTGAAGACACGTTCTGCTTCCGCATTTTCTACAGTCGCAACCAATTGACCTTGACCGTTATCTACTACAGTCACTTTAACTGTGTGAGATTCTGTTGAGTATGTCACACCTGCTTCTGTTCCTGATTTCTCAGTAATAGTGTAAGTGTGCTCTCCTGCTTCTGTGTAGTTGACGTTGAAGACAACTTCGCCTGAAGCAGTATTCTTAGCCGTAGCTACAAGGTCTGAACCTTCTTTCAGTTCGAAAGTATAAGCATCAGCTTCAAGCGCTTTTCCTTTCAAGACTTTCTTAGCTTTGATTGTAGCCTGCGCAGGTTCCGCTTTATAGTCATTAACGAAAACTGGTGTTTCACTTGTAACTGTCGCGACAAGTTGACCTGAGCCATTATCTTTCACTTCTACAGTTACTGGATGTTCTGTTTTATCATAAGTTACACCAAGTTTATTGCCAACCTTTTCTGTAATAGTATAGTTATATACTCCTGCTGTTGAATAGCTAATTTCAGAAAAACGAATCAATCCGCCAGCAACATTCTTTGCTGTCGCAACAACCTTGTTACCCTCTTTCAGTTCAAACTCAAACTCATCTATCTCTAGCTCTTTACCATTCAAAACTTTTTTAGCTTCAATAGCAATTTTTGCTGGAGTTGCTTTATAGGTGTTGGTGAAGGTTGGGTTGTTACCTGTAACAGTTGCAACAAGTTGACCTTGGCCGTTATCTGTAACGTTTACCTTAACTTCGTGTTTAGCAGTATCGTATGTCACACCTTTTTCGCTACCTGCTTTTTCAGTGATAGTGTAAGTGTAGTCACCTGCTGTTTCGAACTCGATTTCTTTGAAAGTAACAGTTCCGTCTGCAGCGTTTTTAGCTGTCGCAACGACTTCTTCACCTTTTTTAAGTTCGAATTCGTATTTATCAGCTTCAAGGTCTTTACCGTTCAAGACTTTCTTAGCTGTGATAGTTTCTTTAGCTGGAGTTGCTTTATAGGTGTTAGTGAAAGTTGGTTCTGCAGATGTGACAGTTGCTGTTAAAACTCCACTTTGGAAAGTTGCTGCTACAGTAACTTCCTTGGCTTCTGTATCAAATGTAACGCCTGCAACTGCTGTTGAAGTGTCTTCTTTGATGATGTAGTGATAAGTTCCCGCACCTTTTACTTGGAGATTCTCAAAGGTAATAGTCCCATCAGCTTTTGATTTTGCTGTGGCTACTGGATCCTTCAAGTTCTCTGCAGTAAACAGGTTAAAGGTAAACTCATCTGCTTTTGGAAGCTTATCTGCACGTCCTTCTACTACTTTCTTAGCCGTCACATTGAATACAGCTGGAACAGGTTCGTCTTTAAGATGAATAGTAGAACCCGCAGCACCGAGTTTGACTGTATACTCTTTTTCATCTAGTTTATAGCCTGATGGAGCAGTCTTCTCTTTGATCTTAAACGTTTTACCTTCCCATTTCTGATCATAAGTTTTCGTAAGCGCTACTCCTTTTTCATTCGTAGTCACTTCTGTTGTTTCACTTGCATCATCTGCTGCTGTCACAGTATATACTGCACCCGAAACTGGAGCAAGAGTGAAGGCATCAGTCTTATGAATCTTAATTTGGTAAGCAGTAGATGCTACAATCGTACCAGAAATCAAAGATGTCGCCTCAGCTGTCATATCAAGTGCTCCCGGACGACTTGTGTTCTGTGCTAATTTAGTCCCGTCAGCCAATGACAGTGCAACCCTATTTCCTACTTTACTTCCATCATTAGGAGTTGTTGTGTTATAAGATACTATATAAGAGGTCGTTCCATCTTTAAAAATGATATCGAATGAAGTATAGTTTTCGTTCCACGAAACGGTATAGTCTTGTCCCTCCGTTAACAATACTGCATCATCTGGAACAGCAGAAGTCCCAACAGTGATATTTGCCTTATAAACTTTTAGAGTCTCAGGAATATACTGTGCAGGAGTGTAACTAGTATCATCATTTGGTATAGTATCATGTAATACAATATTTTGTCCTAAGTCTTGTTTCTCTGTATTTACACGTACACGCCAGGTAGACCATGCATCTCCCTTGCTAACCGAACCAATCTCAGCCAGTTTTGGAGAGTTCCAATTTTCAAGGGCAGCACGACCCCCAATTTTAGCATAATTTTCAGTACCAACTTTGGGACCATCGATTGTTTTTGATGAATAAATGTGAGTCACTTCTTGCTTTAATGAGGATGAATTAAAGTTAATGCGGGTTTTATTCTGATCTTTTAAGAATCTAAAAGAAACAGAAAAATTCCCTGACACATCCTTTACCTTATCTCCACCAGTTTTCTCTAGATATTTATCCAAGTTTTTCAAGGTGATTTTTGCTTTCCCACCTTGATCAGTACCATTTGAAGTCACTTCTGCTTCTCCAATAGTAACTTTTGTTGTCGGATCAATTAAATCCTGACTCCCTTCATAAACTGCCATAGGAGCAGGTATATCAAAGGTAAAATAATCTCCATTATTCAGATGTTCATTATACTGTTTGAGATCAAAGGTCACGCGAAGCTTATATGCTAAATTCGTACGAAGCGAGAAATCTCCTTCTGAACTCACATTTTGCTTAGTATCTGAAGCATCTAATAGATCAATGCCTGTAATTACTTGTGTCAATTCTTTTGAAACAGGATTATCTGCTTTAACAATCCCTACCAAAACAGATGCTAGAGCTAAAATAGCAAAAGCTAACGCAGAAAATTTAGAAAGCATGTTTAACGCTTTGCTTTTCGACATTTCTTCTCCTCTTTTCTATATGAAATTTTTATTTCTAATCTCCCTAAGAGATTACATCATACCATTTTGACAACCCCTATCACTAACTAGAGTTTATCTATTATATTATAACATCTCAATACAATCTATTCAAGTATATTAACTTAAAAATACACGTATTTGCACCATTCTATAGCCTAGCCATTCAATTTTGAACTATTTATATCGGCAAACTAATATAAATAACTTAATATATCTTATATCTATAATTAGGTCAATCTTTGATATTATAGTAAAAAGCCAGTCATTTTGACTAGCTTTCTTTTCATTCTAATTGAATCTTAGCTCAATGCGTCATCCATTGAAAGAACTTCGTGGAAGACACGTTGTGTCAATTCAGTTTTTTGTTCTGGAGTGAGGTATTTAGTGTTTACACAGTATCCAGAGATACGTACGATAACGTCTTCACCTGACATGATCTTTTCGTAAACATCGTTCAAGTCCATAACGTTCAAGTTAACGTGTTGTCCACCGTTTTCGAAGTAACCATCAAGGATTGTTACCAAGTTATCAACTTGTTCGTCACGAGTCTTACCAAGAGCGCGAGGTGAAACTTGAGTTGTCAATGAGATACCGTCAGCTGCGTAACCAAAGTCAAGGCTAGCAAGTGAGTTCAAGTTTTGCAACCATCCACCTTTAGCTTTGTTAGATGGGTTCGCACCTGGTGAGAAGAATTCAAGTTTAGACAAGTTCACAGAACCATCTTCGTTGAGGTACACACCTTTGTGGACTGGTGAGTTACCGGTTTGTTTAGAGTAAGCAACGTTAGATGTGATTGTCAAAAGTGATACTGTAGCTTCTGCGTCTTTGTATAGTTTGTGGCTACGTAGACGAGTTGTGTAAGCTTCGATCAACCATTCTGCCAATTCGTTTGAACGTGGGTCATCTTCACCCCAACGTGGGTATTCACCGATTGTTTCGTAATCGTAGATGTAGCCATTTTCGTCACGGATTGGTTTAACGGTAGCATATTTAATCGCTGACAATGTATCAACAGTGTTAGCAAATCCACAGATACCGAATCCCATGTTAGCGCGTTGTTTAGTTGGCAAGAAGGCCATTTGAACAGCTTCGTAGTTGTACTTGTCAGTCATGTAGTGGATGATGTTCAAAGCGTCTACGTAAGTGTCAGTCAACCAGTCAAGAGATTTTTCGAAGTTGGCTTTAACTGATTCGAATTCAAGAACTTCGTCACGGATAGGATCGATGTCAAATACTTTGTAGTCTTTATGAACATCGTCGTAACCACCATTCAAACCAGTAAGAAGGGCTTTAAGAACGTTTACACGAGCACCGAAGTACTGGATGTTGTGGCGTTGATCTTCGTTTTCTGGGTCAAGTGGTGACACACAGCATGAGATACAGCTCATTTCTCCGTATCCGTCTTTAGCCATTGTTGTTACACCTTCGTATTGGATAGAAGAGTGTTTGTGGCTCATGTGCATACAGTAGCGACGGAAGTTGTATGGCAATTTATCAGTCCAAAGAACTGTCAAGTTTGGCTCTGGAGAGTTACCGATGTTGTCAAGAGTGTTCAAGAAACGGTAGTCCATCTTAGTAACACGGTGACGACCGTCGTTACCCATACCAGCCATAGAAGTTGTGATGAAGGTTGGGTCACCTGAGTACAATTGATCATAAGCTTTTGTACGAGCAAATTTAACTGTACGAAGTTTCATAACGAAATCATCAACGAACTCTTGGATTTCTGATTCAGTAAATGTACCACGAGCAAGGTCACGTTCTGCAAAGATATCCAATACGATTGGCACACGTCCTAGAGATGTTGCAGCACCGTTGATAACACGGCAGACAGCCATGAAGGCGATGTTAACCCATTGGATTGCTTCTTTCGTGTTCATCGCTGGTTTGCGGACATCAACTCCGTAAAGGTCACCCAAGCGAACAACTTGTTGCAATGCTTGATATTGAAGGTTTACTTCTTCACGAAGACGGATTGTTTCTTCATCGATTTCTTTGATCGCATTCCAGTCGTTTACCTTTTCTTGCATCAAGTAGTCTGCACCGTAAAGAGCAAGACGTGCGTAAACACCGATGATACGTCCACGTGAGTAGGCATCTGGAAGACCAGTTACAGTGTGAGCGTGACGAGCACGACGAATGTTTGAAGTGTAAGCACGGAAAATACCGTCGTTAACTGTTGTTACGTATTTAGTGAAGATTTCGTGAACAGCTGGATCTGGTTCGTATCCATTTTCTTTCAAAGTAGTTTCAGCCATACGGATACCACCTTTTGGCATGAAGTTCAATTTGAAGAGTTCATCGTTTTGGATACCGAAGATAACTTCATTTTCTTTGTCGATAAATCCAGCAGGAATATCAGCAATAGATGTTGGACGAGTGTCCATTGGGAAACGTGTTTCTTCGTAGTGTGCTTTTGTTTCTTCTACAATCTTTTTGATGTGAAGTGAACGTTCTGTTGGTCCAGCAAGGAAACTTTCATCTCCATCGTAAGGTGTGTAGTTAGCTTGAACGAAGCGAGAAATACTTGCTTTTTCTTTCCAATCTACGCCTTTGAAGCCTTCCCAAGCTTTATCAAAAATATCTTGTGCTTCAACAACTGTCTTAACAACCATGTTAATGTCCTCTTTTTTCTAGTAACAGTCATCTGTTACATTCTTGAGACAAGTATACCATACAGTAACCGATTTCAACAAGAGAAAATCGGCATTTTAGACGCTTTCTTTTATAATACAGTCTCTTTTTTATTCTTATCTGTATTATATTTTTGAAAGTCAGGTTGAACTTTCCCATTTTTTCAGAAAAAAGGGTATAATAAATAGAAAATGACACTAGAAAGGGATTGGAATGCTCATATTTCCATTGATAAATGATCTGTCCAGAAAAATCATCCATATTGACATGGATGCCTTTTTTGCTGCGGTGGAAATCAGAGATAATCCTAAGTTAAAGGGCAAACCTGTTATCATTGGGAGCGACCCCAGACAAACAGGTGGGCGTGGTGTCGTTTCTACCTGTAGCTATGAGGCACGAGCTTTTGGTGTTCATTCAGCCATGAGCTCTAAAGAAGCTTATGAGCGCTGTCCCCAAGCTGTCTTTATCTCTGGAAATTATGAAAAGTATAAGACTGTGGGACTTGAGATTCGTGCTATTTTTAAACGCTACACTGATTTGATTGAACCTATGAGTATCGACGAGGCATACTTAGATGTGACGGAAAATAAACTCGGTATCAAGTCTGCAGTCAAAATAGCCCGCCTCATCCAAGAGGATATCTGGCAGGAACTACACCTGACTGCTTCTGCAGGCGTCTCTTATAACAAATTCTTAGCTAAAATGGCCAGTGATTATCAGAAGCCACATGGTTTGACAGTGATTCTACCTAATCAAGCCCAAGAATTTCTCAAACAAATGGATATTGCTAAATTTCATGGTGTTGGTAAGAAAACAGTAGAAAAGCTTCATGAAATGGGCATTTATACTGGTGCAGACTTATTGGACGTCTCAGAAGTCACTTTAATCGATCGGTTCGGCAGACTCGGTTTTGACCTTTATCGAAAGGCAAGGGGCATTCATAACTCACCGGTCAAGTCCGATCGCATTCGTAAGTCCATTGGCAAGGAAAAAACCTACGGAAAGATCCTACAAGTAGAAGAAGACATTAAAAAAGAGCTGACTCTTCTCTCCGAAAAGGTAGCTCACAATCTCAGCAAGCAGGACAAAGCTGGAAAAATCATTATCCTAAAAATACGATATGCTGACTTCTCTACTCTAACTAGACGAAAAAGCCTCCCACAAGCAACACAGGACGCTAGTCAGATTTCTCAAACTGCCCTTCAACTCTACGAAGAACTAGCTGAAAAAGAAAAAGGTATCCGTTTACTAGGAATTACGGTGACAGGATTTTAAAAAGCTTGAAGGAAAATTCCCTCAAGCTTTTTTCTTATACAAATAAACGCACAAAACTATAGAGCAACAAGACACTACCGAGTACAATACGGTATTTACCAAAGAGTGTAAAGTCGTGCTTCTTCACATAGCTGGTCAAGAAACGAATGGCAACCATGCTGACTGCGAAGGCAACACCCATAGCTACCAAGAGCAAGAACAGTTGTCCAAAACTCAAGAGTTGACCTGCTTTAATAAATTTGAAAATCTTCAAAGCACTAGCTCCGAACATAACAGGAATTCCGAGATAGAAGGTAAACTCTGTTACGACAGAGCGGCTCGTTCCATTCAACAAACCACCAACGATAGTTGCACCTGAACGACTTGTTCCTGGGAAAAGGGCAAGGACTTGGAAGAGACCGATGTAAAGGGCTGTTTTATAAGGCAACTTGTCAAGCTCTGTTACTGTTGGTTCAATGGCTTGCGCCTTATTTCGTTTTTCAAGGTAGATAAAGGCAACACCATAGATAATCAACATAATCGCAACTGAAACCATGTTATGGAAGTTGGCATCAAACCAATCATCTAATTTAAAGACCAATAGCAAAGGCAAGGTCGCAACGAAAACTTTTGACCACAATTGCCAAGTTCTACGAACTTCGACCTTAGTTTTACCAGGTTTGAAGGGATTAAGCTTGTTAAAGTAAATGACCATAACTGCTAAAATGGCACCAAGCTGAATGACAACATTAAACATGGACATGAAGGCTTCATTTTGGTCCTTGTATTGTACAAATTCTTCAACCAAGATCAAGTGGCCAGTACTTGAAATGGGCAACCATTCTGTAATTCCTTCAACAATCCCAAAAAAGATTGACTTCAAAATTTCAATAAAATACATACATTACTCCTTTTTCTGTCCTCTATTATAGCATAATTTCGGATGTTGCGATAGATTTTTTAGAAGGCACCGATGCTACCACCGCCTCCGCCTCCTGAGAATCCTCCACCTGAAGAACCACTTCCAGAAGATACAGAGTAATTGCTAGCTGTATTTGCGACAGCAGTATATTGCTTGATTTGTGCAGTTGAGGTGTAGAACTGTGAGTGCCAACCATAGGCTACATAAAGATTCAAATCTGGATTTTCAAGCTGAATATGGCGGACTTTCATTAACTTGCTCACCTTCTTGGCATAACCAAAGAGAGTCGCATAGACCAGTAGACGGTTCCAAAGGACGATGCTCTCTAGCTCGGCCTGATCCAGATGAGCGATGTCGCGAAGCATATTTTCGAAACTCGTCCAGAGATAGAAGATTTCCGCTCCTTCCTCTGTTAGAACTCCATCGCGATAGGCTCCTCGCGTGGCAAGATAAACCCAGAAACTAGCCCCTAATCCTGTCAATCCTAAGAGTAGAAATGGGATCGAAAAGAAACCATGTGTTTGCCAGCTATAGTAAAAGAATAGCAGTCCACCTAGAGCTGTTATGGCTGAACAGACCCGCATCCCAAGAGCAAGGCGACGTTCCTCACTTGTCAAGGGACGATAGTAGCTTGGGATACGAAGTACATGGACCTTATCCTTGACACAAGACTGAATGCGTTGAAGTCTTCCTTCAAAGGAGCGTTTGAGACGCGAGCCTGTTTCTCGGATATGTTTTTCATCTGACTCTTTGGCACCACGGTAAAGGGAAGATGAAACTTGGTAATCAGGGAAGAGCTCTGAAATAGCCAATTCTTTCTTATTTGACAAGGTCATGCGTAGACATTCTTTCTCAAAATTGGACAAACCCTTTTCACTGATAATGCGCACATAAGGTTCCTCATCCCTTTGAAAAATAGATAAATGACCTCGATCTACTAAATCCAACAAGGTTGCCTGAATCAAACGTTCAAAAGTAAATTTACCAAACCCTGATTTGTTTAGAGGATTGACTTCCTCTAAGGAAGTTGAATACACTGCTTCTGCTAAAACCATTGGAGGCAAATCCATCGGTGGTTCGTAGAGTCGATGATCTTTTGGAAAGACCTTTTTAATGCTTGTACTCTGACGAAACATCCTATAGAAGATAGGAACTAGAAGTAAGAGACTCATAAAAATGACGGGAAATACCCATTTCATCAAAATCTCACTTTGCGCTTTTTCTGTTGCTATATTGCTTTCAATCCGGTTAAAATCGGTTAAACGTTCTTCCTCTAATCCTTGATCTGGAGCTCCTGCAAAAGCACTTCTAGGCCAGTATGCGTGTAATTCGATCTGTCGCTTTCTAGGAAGGTCTTTCATTTTGATATGATAGAGATTATTAACTTTTTCAACACTAAAGTCCCTTAGGAGTTGTCCTTCATGAAAATAGAGTTTCTCTGCTGGGGTATCAGAGCTGACCTTGAACTCAATCTCTTTGATGTCTCCAGTACTATCGGTCAAGGGTTGCCAATTTAGCTCTGCGATATCCTTATATAAGAAGAGAAGATTTGATAGTTTCCAGGTGACCGTTACCCGAACAGTATCTCCAGCATATCCAGCATTGTAAATTTTTACCTTGTAACCGTCCTCTTCCTCCATAGTATAGAAGGAAGCATTTTGAACAATTCTTCCATTTTTAGAGACCTGAACGGTCGGATCGGGATCAATGTCAAATCCTTCTGGCATTTTCCCAGCTTTCCCTAGCCCAACTAACTGACCATTATAATCATCTCCAAACCGGTAGGTAATTGTTTCTTTAAAAATTGCAGTATTATCTGCATGAATATTCAAATCACCCTTATAGGATAAGATATCAAAGTCTACTGCAAAAACCAGGCTCGGTATAAATAATAAATAAGTAAATACCAAAGCCAACAGCCATCTTTTTTTCATAATCGGTTCCCTTTCAATCTTTTTACCATTATATCATTTTTTATAAGTAAAGGCTTACTTGTATTGAAAATCTCGCTATTTTTAGATACAATAGAGAGAGTCATTTTTAGACTAGAAATAGGAGAAAACATGAAAAAATTATGCTTATCTATCCTTGCTAGCCTAGCCCTTACCTTAGGACTAGTTAGCCAAGTCCAAGCCGACGAATATTTACGCATCGGGATGGAGGCAGCATACGCTCCCTTCAACTGGACTCAAGACGACGATAGTAACGGCGCCGTCAAAATCGACGGTACCAACCAATATGCCAACGGCTACGATGTTCAAATTGCTAAAAAGATTGCCAAAGACCTTGGTAAGGAACCTTTGGTTGTGAAAACCAAATGGGAAGGACTTGTTCCAGCCCTTACTTCTGGCAAAATCGATATGATCATTGCCGGTATGAGCCCAACCGCTGAACGCAAACAAGAAATTGCTTTTTCAAGCAGTTACTATACTAGCGAACCGGTTCTATTGGTAAAAAAGGACTCTGCCTATGCGAATGCCAAATCTTTGGAAGACTTTAGTGGGGCAAAAATCACGTCTCAACAAGGTGTTTATCTTTATGACCTGATTTCCCAAATTCCAGGTGCCAAAAAAGAAACAGCTATGGGTGACTTCGCCCAAATGCGTCAAGCTCTGGAGGCCGGTGTTATTGATGCCTATGTTTCTGAACGGCCTGAAGCAATGACCGCTGAGTCTGCTAACGCTAAGTTCAAAATGATCCAACCTCAACCAGGTTTCAAAACTGGCGAAGAAGATACGGCTATAGCTATTGGACTTCGTAAAGATGACAGCCGCATCAGCCAAATCAATGCCAGCATCGAAACCATCTCTAAGGATGAACAAGTAGCCCTCATGGATCGTATGATCAAAGAGCAACCTGTGGAGTCTACAACAACGGAGGAAGAAAGTAGTTTCTTTAGCCAAGTTGCTAAGATCCTTTCTGAAAACTGGCAACAACTCTTGCGTGGTGCTGGTATCACACTCTTAATCTCCATTATCGGAACCATCACAGGTCTCCTTATCGGACTTGCGATTGGGGTCTTCCGTACCGCTCCACTATCTGAGAACAAGGCAATGTACGCCCTACAGAAATTAGTCGGTTGGATTCTCAATGTCTATATCGAGATCTTCCGTGGTACACCGATGATTGTTCAATCCATGGTTATCTACTATGGAACTGCCCAAGCTTTTGGTATCAACCTTGACCGCACACTAGCTGCTATCTTCATTGTCTCAATCAATACGGGTGCCTACATGACAGAGATCGTCCGTGGTGGTATCCTAGCAGTTGACAAGGGACAATTTGAAGCCGCAACTGCTCTTGGTATGACCCACAATCAAACCATGCGTAAGATTGTCCTACCTCAGGTTGTCCGTAATATTCTACCTGCTACTGGTAATGAGTTTGTCATCAATATCAAAGATACCTCTGTATTGAACGTTATTTCAGTTGTTGAGCTTTATTTCTCAGGAAATACTGTAGCAACACAAACCTATCAATACTTCCAGACCTTTACCATCATCGCCGTGATTTACTTTGTCCTCACCTTTACTGTGACCCGTATCCTACGCTTCATCGAACGTCGTATGGACATGGATACTTACACTACAGGTGCTAACCAAATGCAAACGGAGGATTTGAAAAAATGACACAACCAATTCTTGAAATCAAACACCTCAAAAAATCATATGGGCAAAACGAAGTGCTAAAAGACATTTCTCTCGCCGTCCATAAAGGAGAGGTTATTTCCATCATCGGAAGCTCAGGAAGCGGAAAATCAACCTTCCTTCGTTCGATTAATTTACTAGAAACACCTACAGAGGGAGAGATTCTCTATCGAGGAGAAAATGTCTTAGAAAAAGGCTATAACCTCACCCATTATCGTGAAAAACTCGGTATGGTTTTCCAATCTTTCAATCTCTTTGAAAATCTGAATGTCCTTGAAAATACGATCGTTGCTCAAACGACTGTACTCAAACGCGACCACTCTGAAGCTGAAAAAATTGCCAAAGAGAATCTCGAAAAAGTCGGTATGGGAGAACGTTACTGGCAAGCCAAGCCCAAACAACTCTCAGGGGGACAAAAACAACGCGTGGCTATCGCCCGCGCACTCTCCATGAATCCTGACGCCATTCTCTTCGACGAACCAACATCTGCCCTTGACCCTGAAATGGTTGGAGAAGTCCTCAAAATTATGCAGGATTTGGCTCAAGAAGGCTTGACCATGATCGTCGTAACCCACGAAATGGAATTCGCTCGCGATGTCTCTCACCGTGTCATCTTTATGGATAAGGGTGTCATTGCTGAAGAAGGCAGGCCTGAAGAGCTCTTCACGAACCCTAAAGAAGACCGTACAAAAGAATTTCTTCAACGTTATCTCAGCTAATAAACAAAGACTGCATTCTTTATGCAGTCTTTTTAATTTGTAATTGTAAAGAAAAGGCAGACTCGACTCAGGAATCTGCCTGTGACCACAGTTTAATCTTCAAATTTTTCATGATTTTTTTCATAGAAATCGATTAAACCAAGAGCTGTTTCAAATGAAATATTTTTAACTTTTGCGCGTCCTTGTGCTAGAGCAATGATAGACATTTCACGCGCATTCGTTTCTTTAGAGATACGGTAGCCTGTGATTTTCTTATCACGAACCCAGCCAACAACTGCTTCTACTTTTTCAAAGTTCGACTTAGCCATGTTCTTCTCCTAAATTATTCTTTACAATACTTAATTGTATACATTTTTATTTCGTTTGTCAATAAAAAAACATATATTCATCATAACTATATTATTCTGCATATTTTTATTTGGCTTTTAAAGCCGATAATATATGAGTTCTTATGTCCTCGACTCCATTAGGATTTGCAGGTAGGAAGATTGTATTATTACCCTCTTTATCTGCAAAATTATTCAACGTATCTAAATACTGGTTCGTTAATAGGATAGACATGATTTGTTCTTCAGTTAGCTCAACATTGGCTCCCTTTAACTCTTGGATAGAATCAGCTAGTCCGTCAACAATTGCTTTACGCTGCTCTGCAATCCCTACACCATGTAGGCGATCTTTTTCTGCTTCAGCTTCTGCTGCGGTCACGATTTTAATCTTATCTGCTTCAGCAAGTTCTTGCGCCGCAACTCTCTTACGTTGAGCTGCGTTAATTTCATTCATTGATTGTTTTACTTCAGCATCAGGTTCAACCTTAGTAATCAGCGTTTTGACAATGATATACCCATACGTAGACATTTCTTCAGCCACTTGTTTTTGAACTTCTAAGGCGATTTCATCCTTCTTCTCAAACAACTCATCTAGGGTTAGCTTTGGTACAGATGAACGCAAAGCATCTTCAATATAGGATTTAATCTGGGCTTCTGGACGCATCAATTTATAATAGGCATCTGTGACATTGTTTTCATTTACTCGATACTGAGTTGCCACATTCATCGTTACAAATACATTATCTTGCGTCTTTGTCTCTACAACAATCTCACTTTGCAACAAGCGTAGTTGAACTCTTGCCGCAATCCTATCAATCCCAAAAGGAGCTCGTAAATGAATACCGCTATTGCTCAACTTTTGGTATTTACCAAAGCGTTCTATGATAGCGACAGATTGTTGTCGAACCACATAGACAGAACTAACCATGATCACTGATGCAATCACCACTAAAAACAATAAAACAAGTAAAATTTGTAAAAACATGGGAATCTCCCCCTTTCGTCACCCTCATTATAGCACCATCATTACCATTACGCAAATAATATGATAATAATTTTATTTTAGCTTAAACTAACATATTATACAACGTTTCGTTCCCATTCAAATTAATATAAGATGGGTCAAACTTTTCCATTCGATGAATCAATCCAGCATAGTCATGCTTATTGGCAAGGGCTACCCCAATCAAGACAGGGCCTGTCCCCTTGCTTGCTCGTTTGATATATTCAAAACGAGTGATGTCATCATTTGGCCCCAAAATGTCATTTACAAACTCTCGTAGAGCTCCTGGACGTTGTGGGAAATTCACTACAAAGTAATGCTTGATTCCATCGTAAATCAAGGCACGTTCTTCCATCTCTGGCATTCGGTTGATATCGTTATTTCCTCCAGAAATGATACAACAAATCGTCTTGCCTTTGATATAGTCTGATAAAACTTCCAAGGCTGCAACACTGGCAGCTCCGGCTGGTTCTGCTACAATTCCTTGTTTGGAATAAAGATCAATCAAGGTTTCGGAAATCAATCCCTCGTCCACCCCAATCAGCGTTTCAACATTCTTACGAGTCGCTTCATAGGTTAATTGTCCAACCTTTTGTAC
This sequence comes from Streptococcus oralis subsp. oralis, assembly GCF_002096445.1. GTDB lineage: Bacteria > Bacillota > Bacilli > Lactobacillales > Streptococcaceae > Streptococcus > Streptococcus oralis_N. Next base: position 326,599 of record NZ_NCUK01000012.1, on the reverse strand, counting down.
GGCTATCCCATCAGCAAACTTATCAATTTCTTTAAGCTTAACTGGTCCCCCAGCTTCAAAGGCAGCTTTCATAGAGCGAGCACCATTAGCTTCTACCCCGATCACTTCAATAGTCGGGTTGGTTTCCTTAATATATGTAGAAACACCGGCAATCAATCCGCCACCACCTACTGGTACAAGTACTGTATCAAAATCAATAGACTCTTTACGGGCTTCTTCAAGAATTTCATAGGCTACAGTCCCTTGACCAGCCTGAACATGTGCATCATCAAAAGGATCGATGAAGGTGCGGTTTTCTGTTAATGTAAATTCTTGTGCTGCCTTAGCAGAAGCATCAAAGGTATCCCCAACCAACTTGATTGTCACAAACTCTCCACCGAAAAAGCGAACCTGCCCAATCTTTTGTTGCGGTGTTGTAATAGGCATAAAGATCGTTGCAGGAATCTTCATCTCATTACAAGTATAAGCGACACCTTGGGCGTGATTTCCCGCAGAGGCACAGACTACACCACGCTCGCGTTCTTCTTTTGACAGTTGAGAAATGGCATAATAGGCTCCACGAATTTTAAAAGAGCGAACTCGTTGCGCATTCTCCTTTTTGAGATAAATCTTTGCTTGGTATTTTTCTGATAAATAATGATCATATTCTAGTGGTGTATCAACTACTACACCACTCAAAACTTTGTGGGCTTTCACCACATCTTTTGCACTTAGCATTGTCTCCTCCTCAAATACTGTTCAAGATAAAAAACGAGTTAGGTACCCCCAACTCGCCTTCTGTCTTTCTTTACAAGAATTAATTGTAGATTTTGAATGCGTCGTCGTCGTTTTTACCAACGAAAGGCATTGCTTTACGCAATTCTGCACCAACTTTTTCAATTTCAAGGTTAGCTGCTTGTTCACGGTAAGCAGTTAATTTTGGACGACCAGCCTTGTAGTCATTTACAAAGTCATTTGCAAATTTACCATTTTGGATATCTGCCAAAACAGCTTTCATGTTTTCTTTAACTTGCTCAGTAATCACACGTGGACCTGATACATAGTCACCGTATTCAGCAGTGTTTGAAATAGATTGACGCATTTTCTTGAATCCACCTTCATAGATCAAGTCAACGATCAATTTCATTTCGTGAAGAACTTCAAAGTAAGCCAATTCTGGGGCATAGCCTGCTTCTGTCAAGACTTCAAAACCTGCTTCGATAAGGGCAGTCAAACCACCACAAAGTACAGCTTGTTCACCAAAGAGATCTTCTTCAGTTTCTTCTTTGTAAGTTGTTTCAAGCAAACCAACACGAGCTGCCCCAACACCTTTACACCAGTCCATCGCAATGTTTTTCGCATTTCCTGTTGCATCTTGGTAAACTGCATAAAGAGCCGGAACACCAAATCCTTCTTCGTAAGTACGACGTACCAAGTGTCCTGGTCCTTTAGGAGCACACATGAAGACATCGACATCTGCAGGAACTTTGATAAATTCAAAGTGGATATTGAAACCATGAGCAAATCCAACTGCATTTCCAGCTTCCAAGTTTGGAGCGATTTCTGCTTCGTACAATTCTTGTTGGATTTCGTCTGGTGCCAAGATCATGATAACGTCAGCCAATTTAGTTGCTTCTGCTACTGTGTAAGTGTCAAATCCGTCTTCTTTGGCTTTGTCAAAAGATTTACCTGGACGCACACCGATGATGACATCACGACCTGAATCACGCAAGTTTTGCGCATGCGCATGTCCTTGTGAACCATAACCGATTACGGCGATTTTTTTACCGTCAAGCGCTGCTACTTTAACATCTTTTTCGTATTCCATTTGAACTGCCATAGTTTTTCTCTCTTTTCTATTTTTATTGCCTTATAGGCTGGTTAAACAAATTTATGCTGGATTTTATACTCATTGAAAATCAAAAAGTATTAGTCGCGGGTAAATCCAGTTGCACCCGTACGAGCGATATTTTTAATACCATATGGTCGAATCACTCGCAATAAAGCTTCACTCTTTTCAGCATTTCCCGTCATCTGGATGGTGATTGAGCTTGGAGCCACATCTACTACCGTTGCACGGAAAGGTTGGATAATGGCCAAGATTTCTGCACGCTTCTCAGCAGGAGCAGATACTTTTACCAAGATAACTTCTCTTTCCAAGTGTGGTTTATCTGTGATATCTCGAATGCGAATCACATCAATCTGACGATTAAGCTGTTTAATGATTTGCTCTACTTCATCATGAGATGCTACATCAATAATGATGGTGATGCGAGATACATTGGGATTCTCTGTCGCACCAACTGAGATACTCTCAATATTGACTTGACGACGAGAAAGGACACCTGTAAAACGATTCAAAACTCCTGAACGGTTTTGCAATCTAGCTGTTAACATTCTACGCATGGAACTTCACCCCCAACATCTCATGATTGCTCTTACCAGCTGGTACCATCGGTAAGACCTGTTCCTTACGAGAAATATCCACCTCGATAAACATGGGCACATCCTCCAGAATGACTTCTAGATCCTTCTCTATCGTCTCTGGATTGTCAAATTTATAATTTTTAATACCGTAAGCCTGTGCTATCAGCTGGAAGTCAGGAAGTGTATCAAAGACTGACTCGGAAGTTCTTCCCTCATAGAAGGATTCCTGCCACTGACGAACCATTCCTAGTGAGTGGTTGTTCAACATGACAACCTTAATCGGCACCTTGTAGATGTTTAGGATTGCTAGCTCTTGGTTGGTCATTTGGAAGCCACCATCACCGACAAAAAGGATGACCTCTTTTTCTGGATTGGCAATCTTGGCTCCGATAGCTGCAGGAACTCCGAAGCCCATGGTACCCAAACCACCTGAAGTGACTAACTGACGCTCATTTTGGTAAGGATAATACTGAGCTGTCCACATTTGGTGTTGCCCTACGTCTGTGACAACAATGGCATCTCCATTCGTCAACTCACCGATGCGTTCAATAACGGCCTGAGGTTGAACCACACGTTCTTTCTTATCATAAGAACGAACTCGATTCTTGTCCTTGGTAACTTTTTCAATCCACTTTTCAGTATTGTTATGAACAGTTGGTTCTGCCAGTAGCATCTGCAAGGCTTTCTTAGCATCCCCCACTACAGGAATATCTGCACTGATAATCTTACCAATCTCAGCTGGGTCAACATCGATATGGGCAACCTTAGCATTCTTCGCGAAGGTCTTAGGGTTCCCAGTCAAGCGGTCATCGAAACGGCAACCGATACTAATCATAAAGTCCGCTTCCGTCATTGCAATGTTGGCCGCGAAAGAACCGTGCATGCCTCCCATTCCGAGGAAGAGTGGATGACTCGTTGCAATGGTACCTTGTCCTAAAAGACTGGTCACGACTGGAATTTGGTAACGTTCAGCAAATTCATTGAGCTCCTTAGAAGCTTCTGCATAGCTGATACCACCGCCTGCTAACAAGACAGGTTTCTTGGCTTTTGACAATTGCTTCAAGATTTTCTTGATTTGCATGTCATTCGGATCAAGCGTCGGTTGGTAACTTGGTAAATTCACCTCCGGCGAATAGATGAAATCTGTCTCTAGAGCTGATACATCCTTGGGCAAGTCAATCACAACTGGACCTGGACGACCTGTCGTTGCGATATGGACAGCTTCCGTAATGATACGAGGAATATCTGCTGTCTCACGAACTTGGTAATTGTACTTGGTAATGGGCATGGTAATACCTACGATATCCGCCTCCTGAAAGGCATCCTTCCCAATTCCAGCTCGCGCAACCTGACCTGTAAAGACCAAAAGGGGAACGCTATCGCTCATGGCATCTGCAATCCCTGTAATGGCATTTGTTGCTCCTGGTCCACTCGTGACGACGGCAACGCCCAACTTTCCAGTTGATTTGGCATATCCTTCAGCTTCGTGCAAACAACCTTGCTCATGGCGTCCCAAAATGTGGCGAATACCTTTAAAATTGTATATCGCATCATACAAAGGTAAGACCGCACCACCAGGATAACCAAAAATGGTATCAATCCCTAAGTCCCGAAGTGTTTCCAAAACTAGGTCCGACCCCGTCTTAGGAGATTCTAAACTGATTTTCTCCATTGTTCCCCTTTCTCTTCTCTTAAAAAAATAGCTTGTTACTATCATACCATTTTTTCAAAAATTTTCAAGGCAAAAGAGTCAATTTTCTGAATTTTCTATCTAAAAGTGTATTTATGAATCTTTTCCTCATTTTTATTAACTTTTCTACGGAATTAGGAACCTTTATTTACTTTAATTTATCAAATTAGAATATTTTCTTTCTGTCTAGAATTAGTATTTTTCTCACTTAGCGATCAAATTCGTATACTATATTCAGCAAAAATGAATAGTTAAAGACAAAAAAAGGAAGCCACTAAGTGACTTCCTTCTAGAGTGAGGACTGATTAGTCTTCACCTTTGTTTTTCTTAATGATTTCTTCTTGTACTGACTTAGGTACATCTTCGTAGTGGTCAAATACCATCATGAAGGTACCACGTCCTTGAGATGCAGAACGAAGAACTGTTGCGTAACCGAACATTTCAGCAAGTGGAACGTAAGCACGAACGATTTGGCTGTTACCGTGTGCTTCCATACCATCTACACGTCCACGACGAGCAGTTACGTGACCCATAACATCACCAAGGTTTTCTTCTGGAACAGTGATGGTTACAAGCATCATTGGCTCAAGGATAGCTGGTTGTGCTGATTTAGCAGCTTCTTTAAGGGCAAGTGAAGCCGCGATCTTGAAGGCTGTTTCAGATGAGTCGACATCGTGGTATGAACCGTCGTAAAGCTTAGCTTTAACGTCAACCATTGGGTAACCTGCAAGAACACCGTTAGCCATAGATTCTACCAAACCTTTTTCAACCGCTGGGATAAATTCACGAGGAACCACACCACCGACGATTGCGTTTTCGAATTCGAATCCTTTACCTTCTTCGTTTGGACTAAACTCAATCCATACATCACCGAATTGACCTTTACCACCAGACTGACGTTTGAAGAATCCACGTGCTTGAGTAGAAGCGCGGAATGTTTCACGGTAAGATACTTGAGGAGCACCTACGTTCGCTTCGACTTTAAACTCACGACGCATACGGTCAACAAGGACGTCAAGGTGAAGTTCACCCATACCTGAGATAACTGTTTCACCAGTTTCAACGTTTGTTTCAACGCGGAATGTTGGATCTTCTTCAGCCAATTTTTGAAGTGCGATACCCATCTTATCTTGGTCAGCTTTAGATTTTGGCTCAACCATCAACTGGATAACTGGTTCTGGAACGTGGATTGACTCAAGGATGATTTTAGCTTTTTCATCTGTCAATGAATCACCAGTAGTTGTATCCTTCAAACCAATAGCAGCTGCAATATCACCAGCATAAACGGTTTCGATTTCTTGACGACTATTGGCATGCAATTGCACAAGACGTCCGATACGTTCACGTTTACCTTTAGAAGTGTTCATTACGTAAGAACCTGATTGAAGAACACCTGAGTATACACGGAAGAATGTCAAACGACCTACAAATGGGTCTGTTGCAATCTTGAAGGCAAGAGCTGCGAATGGCTCTTCGTCAGATGCTGGACGAGTTTCTTCTTCGTCTGTATCTGGGTTGATACCTTTGATTGCTGGGATGTCAAGTGGGCTTGGAAGGTAATCGATAACCGCATCAAGCATCAATTGAACACCCTTGTTCTTGAAGGCAGAACCACACAATACTGGGAAGAATTCAACGTTGATAGTTGCTTTACGGATAGCAACTTTCAATTCTTCGTTAGTGATTTCTTCACCTTCAAGGTATTTCATCATCAATTCTTCATCAGTTTCAGCGACTGCTTCAACCAATTTTTCACGGTATTCTTGAGCTTGGTCAAGGTATTCCGCTGGAATATCTTCTTCAAGGATATCTGTACCAAGGTCGTTAGTATAGATTTCAGCTTTCATCTTGATCAAGTCGATGATACCGCGGAAGTCATCTTCAGCACCGATTGGCAATTGGATTGGGTGTGCGTTTGCTTGAAGACGGTCGTGAAGTGTGCTTACTGAGTAAAGGAAGTCAGCACCGATTTTGTCCATTTTGTTGGCAAATACGATACGTGGAACTCCGTACTCAGTTGCTTGACGCCAAACTGTTTCAGTTTGAGGCTCAACACCTGATTGTGAGTCAAGAACAGTAACCGCACCGTCCAATACACGAAGAGAACGTTGTACTTCGATTGTGAAGTCCACGTGTCCTGGTGTGTCGATGATGTTTACGCGGTGGTTGTTCCATTGAGCTGTTGTCGCAGCAGATGTGATAGTGATACCACGTTCTTGCTCTTGCTCCATCCAGTCCATTTGTGACGCACCTTCGTGAGTTTCACCGATTTTGTGGATTTTACCAGTGTAGTAAAGAATACGCTCAGTAGTTGTTGTTTTACCGGCATCGACGTGAGCCATGATACCGATATTACGAGTTTTTTCAAGTGAAAATTCGCGTGCCATGAGGTTTGTTTCTCCTATTTATTTTAATTTCTATTCTATTATAACACGATTTTAATAAAAACGGATAGGCAGGACCTACCCGTTCTCAATGTTTATCTTGTTTTTGTTGGTTTCAACTTGTAGATAAGTTGAATTGAACTCGGGCTAAAAGCTCAAGTTAACTGAGTTGAGCTCAAGCTAAAAGTCTGGAGAAAAAGATGAATCTCATTGGTTGCAGTCGCAACCTGCTTTGATTCCCTATTTTCTCTGGGACTTTCTTAACGCTTTCGCATCCTATATTACCAACGGAAGTGTGCGAAGGCACGGTTAGCTTCAGCCATACGGTGAGTGTCTTCACGTTTCTTAACTGCTGCACCAGTGTTGTTAGCTGCATCCAAGATCTCTTTCGCAAGACGGTCTTGCATTGTGTGTTCACCACGAAGGCGAGCGATGGTTACCAACCAACGAAGTCCAAGTGTTGTACGACGTTCTGGACGAACTTCAACTGGGACTTGGTAGTTAGATCCACCAACACGACGTGCACGTACTTCAAGTACAGGCATGATGTTTTCCATAGCTGTTTCAAATACTTCAAGTGCATCGTTACCAGTAGCTTCTTTGATTTGCTCAAAAGCACCGTAAACGATTGAAGCAGCTGTACCACGTTTACCATCAAGCATAACGCGGTTGATAAGACGAGTAACTAGTTGTGAATTGTAAAGCGGATCTGGCAATACGTCACGTTTTGGAGCTCTATTTTTACGACTCATTTCTCTTTATCCCCTTTCCTTATGCTTTTGGACGTTTAGTACCGTATTTAGAACGGCCTTGTTTACGATCGTTAACACCTGCAGTATCAAGTGCACCACGGACGATATGGTAACGTACCCCTGGAAGGTCTTTTACACGTCCACCACGAAGAAGCACCACGCTGTGCTCTTGCAAGTTGTGTCCGATACCTGGGATGTAGGCAGTAACTTCGATAAGGTTGCTCAAACGTACACGAGCGAATTTACGAAGGGCAGAGTTAGGTTTTTTAGGTGTCATTGTTCCCACACGAGTTGCAACACCACGTTTTTGTGGTGAAGAAACGTTTGTTTGAACTTTTTTATGACTGTTGTAACCAACGTTCAAAGCTGGTGATTTAGATTTTTCTACTTTTGATTTACGCGGTTTGCGAACCAATTGGTTAATTGTAGGCATCTACATTCTCCTGTGTTTTTTTTATTTTTGGTGATGATACACTTGGTGACAGCTACCATCTGTGTGTACTTTTGCAACATTTGTCAGCACGTCCCTGTACACTTTTGAGAGACCAAAAGTAAAAAGTACCGTCTATTATTGTAACACAATTTTTCCTTCATTGTCAAGATATTTTTCATTTTTATTCTGATCTTTTAACTCTTTGACACTAGCTTTCACCGCTTTTCTAAACCAGAAAAGGAGGCAATTTGCCTCCTCCTTTCTAGTATGGTTTTCCTTTGATTCAAGTTGTCATTTCGGAATTTTTTAACCCTTCTTATCAAAGCCAACCAGATTCTTTTGCAATGTTGGCTGCCTCTGTTCGATTACCAGCATCTAGTTTCGAAAGAATATTGGTGACATAGTTTCGGACGGTTCCATTTGATAGATAAAGCTGGTCTGCGATTTCTTGGTTAGACAAGCCCTGAGCAATTCCCTTTAAAACAGCGATTTCTTGCTCTGTTAACGGATTGGGGTGCGTCATCACCACTTCCATCAATTCAGGCGAATATTCTTTACGTCCTTCGAGAACCGTGTGCAAGGTTTGCATGAGGTCTGCAATGCTTCTTTCTTTTAAGACATAAGCATCCACTCCAGCCTTGACCGCACGTTCAAAATATCCGGGGCGCTTGAAGGTCGTCACCACAACCACCTTTGTTTCTAGCTTTTCTGCTCGTATCCACTCCAAGACTTCGAGACCTGTCTTAACAGGCATTTCTACGTCAAGAATGGCGATATCCACAGACTCTTTTTCTAAAAGTTGGATTGCTTCTTGGCCGTCCTTGGCTTGTAGGACAGAATCTACATCTGGTTGAAAGGTAAGCAACTGGCACATAGCATCTCGCAACATACTTTGATCTTCTGCAACAAGTAGTTTCATCTTAGTTTCTCTCCTTATAAGGTAGCCGAACCCGCACTTCAGTTGGATGTTTCTGACTGATCACTTTTACTTCTCCTGAAAAAGGAAGGACACGGTCTCGAACGGTATGGAGCTCATCCCCTTTTAGAGAAGCAAAGCCACATCCATCATCTCTCACTGTTAGAATGAGTTCTTTCTCAGTTCGTTCTAATTTCAAGTAAGCTTTCGATGCTTTGGCATGTTTGATGATGTTGGTCACTAACTCAAGTAAAATCATGGAGGCCGTTGATTCTAATTCCTGAGTTAGGCTAGCAGTATCTAATTGGTGATTGATTTCTGTTTCAATTCCTGCAATTTCCAGCATTTTTTTAACTGTCGCAAACTCGGAGGCAAGGGTTCTAGTTTTAAGATTTTCAATGATAGTACGGACTTCATTCATGGATTCTTTACTAATCTGATGAATTTCTTTTAATTCTTTTTCCACTTGAGGATAGGCCTGCATTTGAAGAAGCTGGAGGGCAAGGTCCGTCTTCACACTCAACATAGCAAATGTATGGCCTAGACTGTCATGGAGATCCTGACCGATACGACTGCGTTCATTTTCAGCCAAGAAAAGACTGAGCTTGGCATTTTGTTTCATCTTTTCTTCTTTTATCTGTTCAGATACCTGAATCCGATAAAGACCGAAGGTCAAGGCATCAGAAACGATAAAGGTCACCAAGAAAAAGAGGAGGTGCCAGGGACTAACTTGACCAACCATAGAGATTCCAGTTAAAATCATCGGTTGTAAGACAACAAAACTGACAAAACGCCAAGAGTGGAAAGAAACCTCATCCAGCTCATAAATAAGTAGATTAGATAAATAAAAGATAAACCAAGCGAAGCTCGCATTTAGCCAGATGGAACTGTAAAAAATGTAGGCAAGCATGATCCACCAAGCTAGCCACTGCACGGTGCGGTTCTGACTGATTAAAACCGAGTAGAAGGCAAGGACAAATAGTAAGGTCCATAACAAGGTTAAAAGCGGGTACTCTCCAACGATGACACCCGCTATAGGAAAGATGATAAACACTATTGAAATATGAAACATATAATGAGTGTTTTTTAATTTTTCCAACATAGATTTATTTTACCTCGATCCGTTTTTTCAGTTGAATGACCAATACACCAAAGAAAACTGTATATCCTAGTACAACCAAGGCAGAAAGAATATTAAATTCATGGTGCTCCAAATAAGCAGAAACGACCTGCATCAGTTGATAGGTTGGGGTCAGTTTTCCAATAGATTGGAGCCATTCTGGGAAGGAACTCAAAGGGAACCAGAGTCCACCTAGGACAGCCAAAGCAATATAGGCAATATTTCCAATAACCGTCATCAGTTGAGCACTGGGAAGCAAGCTCACCAAGATACCCATGCTGATAAAGACCACACTTCCGACCAGCAACATAACTCCAATCACCAACCAATCAAGCCAAGGCAGGGTCACTCCACGGACAAAATGACCAACCGAAAAGACAACTATAATTGATAACAAGAAAGTCAACAGAGTGCTGAACAGTTTTGATACATAATATTCTACCATAGATACAGGAGAATGTTGAATCAATTTTTGCCAGTTGTTTGTCTTGTCAGACTCGAGTGTGCTAGGGATACTGAAAAAGGCGCTTGACATGATACTAAAGAGCGTCATGGCAAAAAGATAGGCTTGAAGAACAATTTCTGGAACATCTGACCCTGACATCATACCAGAAAAGATAAGGTAAAACACACTTGGTAGTCCGATGGATAGCAAGTAGTAGACGGCTTGCCGTTTCATCAGAATGATTTCCACTTTCATGAGACTTGTCATATTTTTCATCGTCAATCTCCTTTAGTCTTGAGTCGTTTCGAAGATACTGTCTAAGAGAGTTCGATTGCGAACTTCAATTTCTTCGATCGTGCAGCCCTGTTCTTGCAAGGCTTCCCATACTTGGCTGGCTTCTTTGGTGGTGAAAGAAAGAGCATTTTGCTTGATTTCAAGCTCTTGAACCATAGTCAAGGTACTAACAAAATCCTGATAGGTTAGAGGCACCGTAAAGTGTTTTTCTTGTTCTTCACCACGCATAGCATAAGGCGTCGTGTCACGAATCAATTCTCCCTTGTGGAGGACCAAAATGCGGTCAGCCGTATGTTCTACCTCTTCGATATAGTGAGAAGAATATACAATGGTGACACCATTTTTCTTTAACTGATTGACAATTTCCCAAAAATGCTGACGTGTCGAGGTATCCATGGCAGCAGTTGGTTCATCTAAAAATAGAATTTTCGGACGACCTATTAGTGTCAACACAAAAGAGAACAAGCGTTTTTGCCCACCAGACAACTTGCCCGCTAGCTGATTTTTCTGCTTGTCTGAGAATCTCAGCAAGTCATCAATTTCTTTATCTGAAAGACTGTCGGGATAAAGTGACTTGAAAAATGATAGAAGTTCTTTCACTTTCAAGCTTTGAACAACTGCATTTTCTTGGGGTAAGACAGAAACAAGCTGCTTTAATCGAGGATCTGTTGGTGCAAATCCTTGAATGGCTATCTGACCTGAACTCATGAACTTGTCACCCAAGAGGCAATCAATCAAGGTTGTCTTTCCTGCTCCATTAGGCCCAATCAAGGCGACACATTCACCATCGTTGATTTCAAAAGAGATGTTCCGCAAGATCTCCTTGTCTTTTATTTTCTTACTCAATTTCTCAACTTTAATCACAGTCATGAGATTCTCCTTTCAACCACTTCATTCCCATAGGGAAAACAACGAAAATCATAAATCCAAAACCCCAAGCACCACGAATAAATTGGCGAAACAAGGTTTGGTCAAACCAACCAGTAAACATTTCCACTAACCATACCAAGAGTGACAGACCGATAAAGAGATAGATGATTGCTTTTTTCATTCCTCAAACTCCTTTTTCACATCTCTGACTAATTTCAAGACTTCTCTGACAAGCCAAGACATCATTCCAAAGCCAGCAAAGAGCTCCCAAGGAAAATGGTAGAAACCCTCGTCCAATCCTGAAAACATGAGATAGGTCATAACTCCTGCTGCTACTAAACTCACTGCGACAATCATTTTATTTTTCATTTCTTCTTCCTCCAGTTCCTACTTCAATTATAGTCTTTTGAAGTTAGCGGAGCTAGATGCTTCTGTCACTAGGAAATATGACAAATGTCATAAAAAAGAACCGATTTCTCGGTTCTTAAAAATGATTAGTCTGATTCATCGTTTCGTTTCTTTTTACCTAGCAATCCAAGTGTCATGGCACCTGCTAGGGCTGTCAGAATTCCTAGATTTTTCAAACCATCTTCTTGACTTCCTGTATTTGGAAGTTGATTTTTTTCTACAGAGATGTTTTGAGTCAATTGATCTGGTTTCGAGTCAGGTACTGAAAGTTCTTTTTTATCAGACGGCTTCACTTGCTCTGGAAGTTCTACTACTGTTGGAGTATAGAATCCTGAAAGGATATTTCCATTGCGATTTTTACGGATCACTTTCACACCTTTGGCTTGTCCTATAAAGTCTGCCTCAGGGGTAAAGGTGACGGTGCCATCTGGTGAGATTACATAAGTTCCTTCACCTGGAACGACTTTTTCAGTTGTTCCATCTTCAAAGGTTGGCGGAACTGTCAGATCGACATCACCTGTAAAGTTTGGTTTACCAGTCTGAGTTTGACCTTTAAGACCTTCTGATGTCGCATCACTCACTTGTATTTGTCCAAGGACAGTTGGTGTGTAGCGAGCAGTAACTACATTTCCATACATATCCAAACGTTTCACAACCAATCCTTTAGCAGTACCAACAAAGTCTGGTTCTGGAGTAAAGGTAATCTTACCATCTTTATCAATTGTATAGCTTCCTTCACCCGGAACAACCATAGTCGTGCTACCATCCTCAAAGGTTGGTGGTACAGTCGGATTGATATGTCCTTCAAACGTTGGTGTTGCGACTTGTGGTCGACCTTTTGCTTCTGTAGAAGTCGTGTCATGACCAGTAGATGGTTCTACAACTGTTGGACGATAGCTTGCAGTAACTGGAGTACCGTTCTTATCCTTGCGGACAATCGTTACGCCTGTTCCTTTTCCTACAAAATTAGCTTCTGGAGTGAAGGTGACAGTGCCGTCTGGTGAGATTACATAAGTTCCTTCACCTGGAATCACTTTTTCAGTTGATCCATCTTCAAAGGTTGGCTCGACTGTTTCATTGATTGGAACAAGCGGATCTCCACCTTGGAAGGTTGGGGTGCCTGTTTGTGGAACACCCTTAATGTTAACTGAAGAAGTATCTTTACCAGTTGGTCTTACTTTCGTAAACTCTGGGCTGTAAGTCGCAGTAACCGGAGTGCCATTCTTATCCACACGTTTGACTGTGACTGGAGTTGGGTTTCCAACAAACTGTTTATCTGGAGTGAAAGTTACAGTTCCGTCTGGTGCAATCGTGTAAGTTCCTTGACCTGGAATAGATTTCTCTTTGCTTCCATCTTCGAAGGTTGGCTCTACTGTTTCATCAATTGGAACCAATGGGTCGCCGCCTTGGAAGGTTGGAGTACCAGTTTGTGGAAGTCCTTGAGGACCTGTGCTGGTTGCGTTAGTGCTGGTTGGAACTACTTCTTTCACCACCGCTTGGTACTTGACAGTAACAGGAGTTCTGTTGGCATCCACTCGAGTCAATTCAAGCTCTGGTGTTTCACCCTTGAACTGTTTATCAGGAGTAAAGGTCACCTTACCATCTGCATCCACTTCGAACTTACCAACATTTGGCACTTCTTTCACAGTTGTCCCATTATCAAATAGTGGAGTTGAATCAGCTGGGAATGGAACAGAGTCATGTCCTGGAGTGAAGGTCACTTTACCTTCTTGGACCTGACCTTGCAGACCCTCTGTCTTATCACCAGTACCAGTTGGTGTTACTTTCTCAACAACTGGAGCATAGGTCGCAGTAACTGGGGTACCGTTCTTATCCACACGTTTAACCGTTATTGGATCTGGCTTGCCGACAAACTGTTTGTCCGGAGTGAAGGTCACTGTGCCATCTGGTGCAATCGTGTAAGTTCCTTGACCTGGAATAGATTTCTCTTTGCTGCCATCTGCGAAGGTTGGCTCTACTGTTTCATCAATTGGAACAAGTGGGTCGCCACCTTGGAAGCTTGGAGTGCCCATTTGTGGAACACCCTGAGGACCTGTGCTGGTTGCACCGGTTCCAGTTGGTGTCACCTTAGTAAACTCTGGACTGTAAGTCGCAGTCACTGGGGTACCGTTCTTATCCACACGTTTAACCGTTATTGGATCTGGGTTTCCAACAAACTGTTTATCTGGAGTGAAAGTTACAGTTCCGTCTGGTGCAATCGTGTAAGTTCCTTGACCTGGAATAGATTTCTCTTTGCTTCCATCTTCGAAGGTTGGATCAACTGTTTCATCAATTGGAACCAGTGGATCACCACCTTGGAAGCTTGGAGTGCCCGTTTGTGGAACACCTTGAGGGCCTGTGCTGGTTGCGTTAGTGCTGGTTGGTGTTACCTTAGTCACTGTTGGGGTATAGGTCGCAGTGACTGGGGTGCCATTCTTATCTACACGTTTGACTGTGACTGGATCTGGTGTACCAACAAATTGTTTTTCTGGCGTAAAGGTAATAGAGCCATCTGGATTGATGCTGTATTCACCTACACCTGAAACGGTTTTCGTTGACTGTCCATCTTCGAAAGTCATTGGTTTCGTATCATCAATTGGAACCAATGGATTACCTTCTGTGAAGGTTGGGGTACCTTTTTGCGGTTGACCTTGGATACCATTTGAAGTGGCGTCCGTTGAAGTTGGGATTACTTCTTTCACCACCGCTTGGTACTTGACAGTAACAGGAGTGCCGTTGGCATCCACACGAGTCAATTCAAGTTCTGGTGTTTCACCCTTGAACTGTTTGTCTGGAGTGAAGGTTACCTTACCGTCTGCGTCCACTTCGAACTTACCAACATTTGGCACTTCTTTCACAGTTGTACCATTGTCAAATAGTGGAGTTGAATCAGCTGGGAATGGAACAGAATCATGACCTGGGGTGAAGCTGACTTTACCTTCTTGGACCTGACCTTGAAGGCCTTCTGTCTTATCACCTGTACCAGTCGGTGTTACTTTCGTAAACTCTGGACTGTAGGGTGCAGTGACTGGGGTGCCATTCTTATCTACACGTTTCACTGTGACTGGAACTGGTTTTCCGACAAACTGTTTGTCTGGTGTAAAAGTTACAGTTCCATCTGGTTCAATCGTGTAAGTTCCTTGACCTGGAATGGATTTCTCTTTGCTGCCATCTGCGAAGGTTGGCTCTACTGTTTCATCGATTGGAACAAGTGGATCGCCACCTTGGAAGGTTGGAGTTCCTGTTTGTGGAACACCCTGAGGACCTGTGCTGGTTGCATTAGTACCTGTAGGAACAACTTCTTTCACTACTGCTTGGTACTTGACAGTAACAGGAGTTCCATTGGCATCCACACGAGTCAATTCAAGTTCTTGTGTTTCACCCTTGAACTGTTTATCAGGAGTGAAGGTCACCTTACCGTCTGCATCCACTTCGAGTTTACCAACATTTGGCACTTCTTTCACAGTTGTACCATTGTCAAATAGTGGAGTTGAATCAGCTGGGAATGGAACTAAGTCATGGCCTGGAGTGAAGGTCACTTTACCTTCTTGGACCTGACCTTGTAGACCTTCTGTCTTATCACCTGAACCTGTTGGTGTTACTCTTTCAACAACTGGGGTGTAGGTCGTTACAGCCGACTCTCCATTTTTATCCACCACTCCAACTTGAACTGGAGTTGCCGGACCATAGAAGGTTTTCAGTGGAGTAAAAACAATTGTTTTATTTACAAGATCTAAATCGTACGTCCCTTGGTCGGCAATGGTTAGCGAAGTTACCTTCTGCCCATTCTCATCATAAAGAAAGACACTACTTTGGACTAGTTCGACGGATTTCTTTGCTCCATTAATGGTTGTTGTCCCTTTTGTAAAGTGAACCTCGCTCTCGCTTGCTCTATCCTCATCAAACCGAATCGTTGCTAGCTGCTTCTGCCCTTGAAGGCCTTTAGATTTCGCTTCGCTTGCTGAGGGGACAACTGGAAGGGGAACATAATACACCAACCTATCCCAAGAGAATTCTTTTTCCAAATCTTCATCGCTCGGATTTATCGCACTAATCGAATATTGGTCAAGAGCCTCATCTCCCGACATTGTATTTGCGTCAATATCTTCACCTGGATAATAGCCAGGAATTTCAGGCGAAATCACCTGAGACCAAGTTTGGTCTGCAGACCAGTCTGAGTAAGTCACACCTGCTGTCGCATCATTTGGATGCAGTTTTGCCAAAACCTGATCGATTCTCTTCGTTCGGGTAAACGAATGGGATTCTACATGTCTGGGAGGAAGAAGCGATAAATCAGGATTTTTTGCTTTTCTGTAATACTCATAGTTAATTTCGCGAGTCCCACGGACAGTTTCGGTTAGTTCTATAACCTTATGTCTAAACTGAAACTTGAATTGTTTTGGACTAGCCGAGTCACCAAAGGTATGATCTGTAAAATCGTTACTGATCAGTTCATATCCTGCATCTTCCAATTCCTTAATTCGACGAGCAGGATCATAAGAAATTGGTCCATTAGGTTTGCCTACAACTGTGTCTACCTGTCCTAGTTGCACTTCCTTAGACGGATCATTTACATCCACAAAGGTGAAACTTGCAGATGATAGTTTGGTGGACATTTGGATTGAAACATTATTGGACTCAGTGTACTTGGAACTGCCATTTGCCAGTGCCGAAGAAAGATAAGCCGTAGCACCTGGGGCAGTATCTTGCCCGATAACTGCTCCATCGATAGGAAATTGAACTCTACTTCCAGCAGCAACCGGAGCAGTCGAATGCCAACGAACTGCACGAATCTCTGACCAATCCGACACTTGGTCTGCTGTGAGCCATTGTGAAGCATTAATTTCCGTAGCAGTGCCCGCAGTACGACTATATTGAACTTCCCAGCCTGAAGGTGGTGTTAGAGCTTTTGTCAAATGAACTGTAAACTCCGATCCACGATTTCTGGATTCTAGCTGTTTATCGCCTTTCATCGGCAAGGATGATAAAACATAGACATCTGAAACCGCCTGTTTCGCTGCGTTTTTATAGGTCACTCTGAAATCAATCTCGTCACCAGGATAGTGCTCTTGGGTATTGTAGGCAAAGTGTTGATTTGTAGCTCTCTTCACTTCAGAGTAGACACCACTCGCTTCAGAAGCCTGCACGATCACATCGAAGTCATAAGAAACTGAATTTTTCGAGGTAACTGTAATGCCGTCAAGCTCCCCCAAGTCATAACCATTCTGAGCTTGAACGTCAGGAAGTTCCTCGTCCCAAAAAGCAATCGCTTTATAGGTGTAGGTCCCATTTGGAATCGTCTTGTTTTCTAACTTCAAAAGTGTTGCAGGCATAGGGGAGTCTGGAGTCCCCTTTACTTGGGCATAGTAAAGAGTTTTCCCAGTATCTTTGTAATTATAATAAACCTTAAAATTAGGGTTTCCACTAAAGTTTAATTGTGGATCAGCCAAATAAGCCAGATGGTAAACTCCTGTCAAGTTTGCGAAGTTCTGGGTAGGTGTGTCTTTACCTGCAGTCCTTGTGATAAAATCTTCTTTAAAACCAGAAGCATCTGTGTGTCGATTGAAGACATCTGTCCGACGGCGCCCAATCATTGAAATTTGCTGGATAACACGCGTCAATTCGGCTGAGGCCGTTTGAGATAAGGAAACAGTGTTACGAGTATTCTTAAAAGTGGAATCCGTTCTAGAATCCAACTTACTAATCGTCGAGTCTTTATAGAGACTTTCCCAATTATTAAAACGTGTTTTGGTTTGGAAAACAAACATTGATGTATCATTTGTTGAGGACTTCCTCATCTTGATGTTTTTAAACTTGTACTCCAGTTCCTTCACATCTTGCTCTTCCGTCAGTCGTAGACTACGAGTGCTACTGTTAAAAGTGCCTAATAACTCACCTGTAGCTTTATTGTATACTTCTACGAATGCATCCGGTGAAGAGAAAAATTCATTCCAATAACGATCCTCAATCGCATTGACTTCTCGATAAGACTCTCGTGAATCCTGTATTTTATGAATGGCAGTGTAGTCATTGATAGGATAATCTTTTTCAACCTCAGCAACTGATGAAAGTCGAACATAGGAACGGTATTCTGTTTCGCCATAAGAACGAATCATCTCCGAGTCAGACTGATTATAGTGTCTAAATTCAAAGAGAGTAGACTCTGGTTGGTCTGTTTTTTGAACAAAGAGAGTATAGGGGAGAACAGCCGTATTTTGATAACTAGTTCCATCTGCTTTTGTATAGATACCCGTCACAGTTAGCTTTTGCGCTTTTCTATTGATATCTGCTACTTTGGCATTCTTTAACTTGAAAGAAATTGGAATGAGCTTATTTTTATTGTTATTAATATCTTGAAGCGGATTGTTAGCTCTGTTAATCGTCAGATGATAACCCGTCGCATCAGCAGTCCAACCCAGAGCTTTCGCTTCATCTGTCAATTCATAACCTTCTTTTAACTCTATATTATAGGTATAAGAAATGACAGGATCAATGATATGCCCTCCGACATCACTAATCCCCATACCATTGATCATACGACCATCAAAGACACCATTTCCATAGTTGAAATAATCATTTCTTGCCGTATTATTCTTAGGATCTTTCGCACCGTTAAATAGATAGTAGGATACAACCGACGAATCATCGTCAACGATACCATCATTATTTCGATCGTAGCCAATGACCTGATGGTTAGACATTGGTGTCAGACCACCTACCCCGTTTTCTAAGACTTTCCATGTGTGTTCAATACTTCCAAGTTCTTTGAGGACATTGCCAGTTTTATCATAGAGCTTAGCAGTTGCGGTCACCTTGTGGTCTGGTCCAATGGCTTGGACAGCACCTCCCCAGTTCTGAGTCAAAGGATCTATCTGAAAAGTATAGACGAAGTTATAGTTTGCTCCACCTCTCAGATTAACGGGTTCTATCTTTAAATCAAGGTCTCCATTTATTTTTTCTTGACTGAACTTTACACCACCGACAGGAGAAGGGGTCAATTTAATAGCTTTCCCATTTTGGAAATGAATTTTGATATACCCACCAGAATAGTCTGCTTCGTGTCCAGTAATACTAAAGGACAAGGATTCACGGACACTATCTACCGCATGGATATCCTTAATTGGCGAATGAGCTTGAAATGCAGCATTGACTTCATCTAGCGATCTCTTGCGTCTAGAAGAAGTTTTTCCGCTAGAACCGCTTTCTTCCTTGCTTTTCTGCTCAGTTTGAGTTGATTCTAGAGATTGCTTTTTCTCCTTATCTAAAGAAGGCTGACTCGCTTCCTTCGTATTATCAACTTGTGAAACTGGTTGGCTCTGAGCGACTGGTTCAGATACTTCTGTTTTGGACGGTTCAGTTTTATCCTTCCGGTCCTTAATCACTTCGTTCTGTGTTACCTCTTTTTGAGGTTCAGAAAGGACTTCCTGCCCATTCTCAGCACTTTTTTCCTTCTGTTGAATTTCCGCCTGGGTTTGCAGTTCCTTATTGTTGACTTGAGCTTCATCTGCTTGTACTGGAGAAGCAGCCATCACCATAAAGGTTCCTAGCAATACCGAACAGGTCCCAACACTTAACTTTCTAATCGAAAAGCGGGAAAAAGATTGATTAAAAAATTTTTTCTTCATCATTTCTCCTTTATATTCATACTTAACTCAATATAACAGCTTTATCATTATAACCTATCGTAATTAGAATTTCCAATAGAAGGTTTGTTTCAATATAAATTTATTGGTAGGTCAACTTGCATAGAAAAAGGAAGCTGAAAAACCAGCTTCCTTCTGTTGTTTTCATTCCATTTTCACCATTATTCCACACTGAAAAGATATGGATATACGGGTTGTTGACCTTGGTGAATCTCTACTTCAACATCTTCAAATTCTTCTGCGATTTCTTGGGCAATTTCATTGGCAAGTTCTTCGCTTCCGTCTTCTCCGACATAGAAAGTCACGATTTCACTATCTTCGTCCAACATATGTTTCAAAGTTTCAGTCAATGTTTGGTGCATGTCAGGGTTTGACACAAGGATTTTCCCATCTACCATACCAAGATTGTCATTTTCATGAATTGCTAATCCATCGATAGTTGTATCACGAACGGCTGTTGTTACACTACCGCTTACGACATCACCAAGGGCTGCAGTCATGCGTTCTTGGTTTTCTTCGATTGATTTGCTTGGATCAAAGGCAAGAAGGCTCGTCAACCCTTGAGGAATTGTACGTGCTTCTACTACAACAGCTGGTTGTTCAAGCACTTCAGCCGCAGACTGAGCTGCCATAAAGATATTTTTGTTGTTTGGCAAGAAGATAATGTTGCGAGCATTGACCTGTTCAACAGCCTTGATAAAGTCTTCTGTTGAAGGGTTCATCGTCTGACCACCTTCGATAACATAATCCACACCTTGGGCACGGAAGATATCTGCTAAACCTTGACCAGCTACTACTGCGATAAGGGCATACTCTTTTGTTTCAGCAGGCTTGTTTCCTTGAGTTGCTTCTTTTTCAACTTGCGCTTCGTGTTGGTTACGCATATTGTCCACTTTTACCTTGATCAAGCTACCATATTTGAGACCTTCTTGCATGACAAGACCTGGATCTTCTGTATGGACGTGAACTTTGACGATCTCATCATCGTTGACAACAAGCAGAGAGTCACCTAAGTCATTCAAGTAGTTACGGAATTCATCGTAGTCAAAGTCCTTAGAATAAGTTGGACCTTGTTTGAGGGCTACCATGATCTCCGTACAGTAACCGAAGGTAATATCCTCAGTTGCCACATGCCCTGCTACAGACTTGTGGTGCTCTGCATTGATCATTTCACTCATGTTGGCAGGAGTCGCTACAAAGTCCTCAGACGCACTGTATTCACCAGTAAGAGCTGAAAGGAATCCTTCGTAGATGAAGACCAAACCTTGACCACCTGAGTCTACCACACCAACTTCCTTAAGGACTGGAAGCATTTCTGGTGTCTTAGCCAAAGCTGCTTTCGCACCTTCCAAGGCTGCACGCATGACCTCAACAGCATCATCTGTCTCCTCGGCTTTTTTCTTAGCCCCAATAGCCGCTCCACGAGAAACAGTCAAAATAGTTCCTTCAACTGGTTTCATAACCGCTTTATAAGCTACTTCGACACCGGATTGGAAGGCAAGAGCCAAGTCCTGACCTGTTAATTCATCTTTTTCCTTGATAGCCTGAGAGAAGCCACGGAAGAGCTGAGAAGTGATAACCCCTGAGTTCCCACGGGCACCCATCAAGAGACCTTTGGCAAGAATGCTCGCTACTTCTCCAACTGTAGAAGCAGGCTTGTCTGCTACTTCTTTGGCACCATTTTCAATGGTCATTCCCATGTTTGTCCCAGTATCTCCATCTGGAACTGGAAAGACGTTCAATGAATTGACATATTCTGCTTGCTTATTCAAACGAGTTGATGCAGCTTGCACCATCTCTTGGAATAAACTGGTAGTAATTTTTGACACGATTATTCTCCTACAACTTTGATATTTTGAATGTAGACATTCACAGTCTGAGCAGTAATTCCTAGTTGATTTTCTAAACTAAAACGAACACGCTCTTGAATGTTTTTTGACACTTCGCTTATCTTTACTCCGTAGCTCAATACGGTATAAACATCAACTGCAATGCTACCATCTTCGGATGCTTTTATAACAACACCCTTAGAATAATTTTCCTTACCAAGAAGGGCTTGGAAATTGTCTTTGAGGGCATTTTTACTAGCCATACCGACCACACCAAAAATCTCAGTTGCGGCACCACCTACTACGGTTGCAATCACTTCATCTGTCAGTTCGATTTGACCATCTTTTGTATTAATTTTTACAGTCATTTTTTTTACCTCAACTAGTTGATACTCTATTTTATCATATTTCAGCCCAAGTGTAAAAGCAGAATGCTGTATCGGCGGATATTTACTCTATTTTTCAAATGATTTTATCCTTAGAGCAAAAGAAAAAGACCTAAGCGGTCTTTTCATTTTTATTAAACGCGTTCAACTTTACCTGATTTCAAAGCACGAGCTGAAGCCCAAACTTTTTTAGGTTTACCATCGATAAGAACAGTAACTTTTTGAAGGTTTGGTTTTACGGCACGTTTTGTTTGGTTCATCGCGTGTGAACGGTTGTTTCCTGATACAGTCTTACGACCTGTAAAGTAACATACTTTAGCCATTGTGTTTTCCTCCTATTAGATCTAATATAGCGGATGTGCTAGCACCACATACCGTACTATGTTATCACACTTTCTCTATTTTGGCAAGGAAATTCGGAGACTTGTTTGTGTCTAAATTTTTGGGAATAATCAAATATCCTTATAACTCAATAAGAAAGCGAGATTTTTCAGACAAAAAAACTGGAAAAAGTTCCTCACTTTACCCCAGCCCTTGACTATATTGCACTATTTATGCTACAATATTGTTTGACTGATTAAGCAAAGTGTGTGTTTGTCTTAATCGGTGGTGTAGAAGTTGCTGCTTCTACACCTTTTTCGTTTTTCTTTACTATATTATTGTAACACACATTAGGCAAAAAAGCAACTATTTTGTATAAAAACATGACAAAAACACCTCTAAAAAATCTTTTTTTAGAGGCTTTTGTCTGCCTTTTTGTATTATTTATGCCCTCTTTTTCTGATAACAGCTTTGTGTGGCCTATGGTTAATACGAAATCCTGCACCTAGTCCCGTATCCCTAAATTCTTCATACTCTTGTCTCCAACATCCAAAAAATAGATTGTATAGCTGATTAATTCGTTCAAGGAGTATCATTCTGGCCATAGTACAAGCCCCTTCGATGGACCAATACATCCCTCGATGTTTCATGCGGTAAGTGACCTTTCGGTGCTGACTCTCCATTACCCCGATACCACGTGAGGACAATCCTCTAAGTTTAGGTGGCCTAGTGTCACAGAAATTTCTTAATAATTTCTTACGAAAATTGTAAAAATTATCAAGAGCTTCCTGGCTTTCTATGAGAGATTCAACTGTATCTAGTACGGTCTGAAGCAGGCTCTTCTGATGATTTTTGATGGCCTTAAAAGCAAGATCAAGTAGTGTAGACGGGTACGGCTTCAGGAATCTTTTAAGTTCTTCATTGACATGATAGGCATCCCAGAAATGCTCATGACGTTTAATCCGTAGGACCTTCTTAATTTCTTGAAATATTCTGCGAGAATATCCTTTACCATTGTCCGAGTTAGTGATAAGAAGAGTTCGATCAGTGATTTCAAAATGATTATAGAGATAGTCTATCAATTCTTCCTTTGCTTGTTCATGGCTTGTATGGATAATCTCATGCTTATTCTCTAGTACATACCGATTATTACCAACCTTTTTCGCTCCAGTATGAATCAGGAAATGGGCTAAGTCTGTATTGTGTCGTTCATCATTGCTTGATGTTGTCTTGACGAGCACACCATCTCCCTCCAGGTAGATTTTATCTGCCTGGATTTTTTTTCGGTTGCTCATCACCTCTAAAAAGCCGATAGCGTTCCCTATCTGAAAAGAGTCTGCCTGCCATTTTTACAGACTTCAAAACAGCGTCCTTTGTTATCTCCAGGCGATAAGCCATCTTAACTGTTCGACAAACTTCACGGTAGGATAAAACAGAAGCGTGTTTTGCCATGTGAAAAATCAACTCAGGAGAATAACGCATATACTTTTCTAGACCTAGCCACTCATCTACGGGATAAGAACTTTTCTTTCCCTTTCGCCAGCGATTCCTAGAGAAAGTCACCTCTCCAAACGTAAAAACAACTGTCCTCTCTGTACTATCTATCCGCTTATATCCCCTCAATCTCATGGAGGGAGCAATCTGCTCGTCATAATCTCTTATTCGCTTCAGGAATTGCTGCTCACGTTTGCGATCTAGTTCTGCGACAAATTCTTTTTCATCAAATCTAAACATACTCTCTATTGTACTGAAATCAAGACTAGATTGAAAACATCAAAAACTTTTACAAGGTTTTTTCGTCTTCAAAACGTCGATCAACTTTCTCTTCTCGACTACGCACGTGCTCCTTAATATCTCTATAATCTGTGTAATGTTTTAGAGTATCGTCAAAGAACTCTTGTAAGGCTCCTTTTTCAATTTGGAATTGTTTGATCATTTGACTGACATCTTCCAGTCCCATATCTTTTGGAACTCCTAAATCATCCAATAGTTGTACCGCCGCAAGACTATTTTCTGGAGATTGCTGGATGGCTAAAAGTGCTCCTTCAATTTTATGATAACGTCCAAGTCGCTCATCTAGCTGTCTTAATTCCTCCTGGGTAGCCTCTATCTTTTCATTAAAGCGCTCCTCCAAATGTTGAAATTGTGTTCCATCTGTCACGCCGTGCTCGACTAAGAAATTATATTCCTTAATCAGTTCACGCATAGAAGAAATTTGAACGTTTTTAGTTACAAGTGTTTCTCCATTTTGTTTGGCCAATTGCCTTGCGACAGTCAAGCCCATCATGTACCTATTTTTTTGAGATTGATCTGGATTGAGAAAATAAAAATAGTCTTTCTCTTTGATATAGATCGTGTAATTTCCATCCTCATTTTTATCAACTTTATGAGAAGGTATTAAAATGGTACCACTATTTAAAGCTCCCATATCCATCTGTACGTAAATGCCTTGCTTGCTTTCTTGTTCGACTTGCCAGGATTCCACTTCCAATTTCAATTCAAAATCATTTGCCGTCTTTTCTTTTGATTCTTGATATTGTTCTTTCAATTCCTCCACATCAAAAACTAACTGATTCTTAGAAATTCTCTCTTTTATTTTTTCAAGAGAATAAAGTCCTTTCTTTGATAATGTATCATCTCGGACATTTCTTTGTTGGGGCTGATCAAGCAATTTATACTTCACAAATTTACCAGAGAAATCGATCTGAAGATCAAGCGCAGCTGCCTTTTGTTTGAAATCTTCTAACGACAAAGAGTGCTTCAGAAGAAAATCCAGACGCTCCTTAATTTCAAACCGATAATTATTTTGTCTCCGCCAAGCAGAATACTTTGTATAAGAATTTTTCATAGTAGGCTCAATAATTTTAGCTCCATAACGTGCCGCATGTTTGTCCGATATTGCCCTCAAATTTTTCAAAGTTTTCTTTTCCCAACGAAATTTTTTAAGCGTTGAGGTATTGGTTGTATTGAGTATGATATGATTATGAAGATGATCTTTATCCGTGTGTGTTGCGATCACAAACTCATAATTCCCTCCCGTCAATTCTAACATCGTTTGACGGCCAATTTCATGAACTTGCTCAGGAGTCAAGTTATCATCTGGAGAAAAAGACTGGATAATGTGATGGGCCAATACTTGTTTTCCTGAAGATAATTCTTTCAAGTCGTCATCTCCTTTTTTAAAGGCTGCAGCCAATTTTGTCATGACCATTTCTTCATCCGCTACGCTAAAATCAGAGATCCCATTGCCAGATACTAACTTCATTTGAAGTTCACCATCATGATAGACAAGAGGAAAATCAAGATCACTTTCTGCAGTTCCTGATACAAGAGTTTTCGCTTCATTCAGAATATATCGTACAGCTATTTTTAAATTGGAAGGAGTTTTAATTTGTTTGGGTGTTTTAATTACTACCATTCGTCATACGTCCTTATAGTTTTCACTTTTCGCTCCTGTAAACTTTTCTTCTCTGCGCTAGAAAGTTTGGCAGCTACCATCTCTTTCAACTCAGATAGATAGTCAATAACTTGTGCTACTTCCTCTGGCGTAACCCCTTGATTTTCGTTAGCATGCTTGGCAATTTGGTTGATGTTCGTCCCAACTCGATTGATAGCAACTCGAAGATCTTTCAATTCAGAAAAATCAATTTGCACCACCTTTCCTTGCACCAATTGATTCTTCGCATAGTATTGAAAAGATGGAACTCCCATTTGGGCCATCGCTGTTTTAATTTGACGATCTTCCTCTGGTGTTAGTCGTATCAATTTTTGTATATAGCGTTTTCTATTTTCTCGTTTCTGCATTATTTTTTATCCTCTTTCTCTCAAAGTCTCTGGCATTTTCTGACCAGGCATCAGCCCCTGACTTCCTTGTGGCAAGCGTAGCAAATGGATATCCATTTGCGAAATTTAAAAAAATCAGAGAAGGAGAACCTTGTAGTTTTCCTTCTTGATTTTCTCAGTTTTGGGGAAATCCCCAAGCCCCTTTCCTATATCTTTTGGAGTACAACCTCTAACAATTTATCGCAACCAACTGAAGATGTTTTTGAAAATAGATGATTGCTTATCACTATTTTCTACACTTTTTTCTTTCTGACCTTGTAACTTTTCAGCTAGGACAGAAAGTTGTTGAGAAGTTAGAGGCTGGAAAATCGACTGCCCAATTTGTATTTCTGTCAGTAAGATTTTTTCTGTGAGTACAGCTTGAAATTCTTCATCTGTAATCATCTTGAGTAGCTCAATATTTTCTTCTTCCCACTCCAAAAGAGCAGGATCTCCTTCAGGTAGTTGAGACTGTTCTTCCTCTAGTTGCTCCAGAACTTTTTGGCGAGTCAAGTCTTTAGCGGTTGGCAATACTCCTTGAACTCTGTCTCCATCCATGATTGGAATAAAGTCTGAAAGGATGATAATCAGTTGTTCTTCTTGTTCATTAGTCATGAGTGTTGTCCTCCTTGATGATGATTTGTTTTTAATTTGACCTTGGGTTTATTTGGGGTGTCCCGTTCGGTCATTTCGAGAAACCCTTCTCTTTTTTTGATTGTGCATCTGCTTTCAACTCCTGCTTGTGATCTTCGACAGCCTGCTTGCTCTGATCTTTAAACTTCTCCAGTTTTTGTTCAAAACTACGCTTCGTTTGTTTCTCCTGACTCAATCTTAATTGTTCCAATGCTTGATCCATCCGAACCATTAAACTTTTAGCTTC
>NZ_NCUK01000001.1:0-309 GCF_002096445.1 Streptococcus oralis subsp. oralis | reverse complement strand
CTAACATACTAAATATAAAAACACCTCCTGTTGTGACAGTTGCGAGTAGTAAAACTATGAATAATGGTTTATAGCTTTTTCTTAATCTGTCTTTACTCATTATCATTTCCTCTTTTTCTCAGCATATTCAGCATTGACACTGTATACATTCTTCCCATGCTTTAATTCATTGAGTTGTTTATCAGTATAACTAAATGCCATTACTGTTCCCCTGTTTCTTTGTTAGAGTATGTAACCGTAACTGTATTAGTTGTTATTCCTTTTCTTCGGTTAAGAAAATCTCGCTGTCCATAAGTCATACGACCATTG
>NZ_NCUK01000003.1:0-588 GCF_002096445.1 Streptococcus oralis subsp. oralis | reverse complement strand
AGAATATTTATAATCTCAATAGGACTGGATATTTTGGGAAGTTTTATTCTTTATGTCATAAAAAAAGTAAATACTAGATTCAAAAAAGGACAGAAAAAATGAATTTTAAAAAAAGAGAATTAAGTCTTACAAATTTAATTGGTTTTAGATTGGAATTAAATCCCCAAGCTACTTTCTTTGAGCGTTTAATCTCAGATTCTAAGGGGTTTAAACTCCAGATGATACAAAACGGATTTTATGCAGATGGTCCAATATTTTACAGTTACAATCCAATGAAAACTGTTCAAGATGTTCTTGTATTTACAACAGTTGGGAATAAACTTGAGATAAAGGGAGAAAATACTTCGGGTATTTTCTTTCAGGAGTCGTTAAATTTCACAACAGATTTTTATTATCGTCATTACAATCAAGAAGAGCCAATCCCATATGAAGAAATTGAAAAAGAAATTTCAAAGTTAGGATTTAAATTAGTAAATATTATTCATGTCGTATTGGATCTTTATGGAGACTATGTAATTGACATGTATTGTGAGGTTGAAAAAGATTGATGAAACTACCAGAAAATGTTGTCAAAGTTAATAAAATTGC
>NZ_NCUK01000005.1:0-996 GCF_002096445.1 Streptococcus oralis subsp. oralis | reverse complement strand
ACCGTCCCACTATACTTAGACTCGGCAAGCTGTTTTGCGAGAGCATTTTGGTACTTCACAGCTTTGGAGTTGCTATGGATAGCTGTGTGAATCTCTGAAACTGAGTTTTTAAACTGAGTTCGATTATAATAATTTCTCGATGCGGGGTTCCCATACGGAAGAGGGGCATAACCTGATAGGGTAGCGATTTCACTATTTTGCATATCGATAAGGTCAAAAGTATCTGTCTTTAAAAGAACACTATTAAAAGCTTCCATGTTCTTTATGGTATCATCTAAACTCTTGACTGCTTGATTATAACTTGTATTCACACTATCCAAACTTGGATTCGTTAACGTCAGGATATCGCTAATCCCTGCATAGATATTTTGTGTCTTACTGGAACTACTCTTTAATCCCTCAATCGGATCTTTCATCCGTTGCTTGATGCGTTCTAGGTATTCTGTCTTAATAATGGCACTGTTGTCAGTCTCTGACACCGTGTCTTGGAAGAGCTTCACAAGTCCATCATAGCGACTGACAATGCTATCTAGGGCATTGACATAGTTATCAACCAGTGGTATCTGATAGTTGGTCACCTTCTGGTTAATGGCATCCTTCACTGCCCCTTTAAGACTATCGGTTGAAACGACCTCTGATAGACGGCTTCTCGAAACAGATAGCTGTTCCTTGATACTATTTACCGAAATAACTAACAACTCTTTTTGAACTCGAACTTCGGATACATCAATCTTCATTCACTTCCTCCTCTGAGTAAACA
Source organism: Streptococcus oralis subsp. oralis (assembly GCF_002096445.1). Taxonomy (GTDB): domain Bacteria; phylum Bacillota; class Bacilli; order Lactobacillales; family Streptococcaceae; genus Streptococcus; species Streptococcus oralis_N. Next base: position 236 of record NZ_NCUK01000005.1, on the reverse strand, counting down.
CTGGAAATCAGTCCTGCGTCTAGATAGTCCTTACGCAGAGCTTCTTGGCAGTAGTGTTCATCCACGGTATCCGAATACCCTTCTGATACTACTCTCTTAATCAAGAGATTGCTTAAAAACAAGGGGGAAGTGTCAAAGCGTAATCCAAATGGATAGCCATGACCGATGTAGTCCATATAATGACCATTATCCAAATCAACTCGACGACCTGAAATGACTACAAAAAAGTCCATCTG
>NZ_NCUK01000004.1:0-1842 GCF_002096445.1 Streptococcus oralis subsp. oralis | reverse complement strand
TTCTGTCCTTTTTTGAATCTAGTATTTACTTTTTTTATGACATAAAGAATAAAACTTCCCAAAATATCCAGTCCTATTGAGATTATAAATATTCTGATAAGCCAAAGCATCCAACGTGTATGTCTGATTACCTGATCCGTATATCCAAATTTATAAAGGATTTGAACAAAAATTACAAATGACAATATTTCAATAGGAATACGAATTTTAGCTTTCTTGAGACTGAATCTCTTCAATAAATTTTTAAAACTAACATCTCCTCGCGGCTCTGTTTCCCAATATTCCTTGCTTTGAGTTTTAAGATATAATAAATAGGCTACTTCAATGATCAATTGAGGGAAAGCATAACTAAAAAGCAAGCTAATAAGAATGAAAAAAATGAGTATCAATTTCCCTGAAAGTATGGCAGCCAACATAGAAAGTCCAAAAATGATGTAAAGAGAGTTTCTACCATATGCATTAGATTTTGCAAAATAATTCCCCATTGTCCTATTTACAGAGAAACCTTTTTTTAACTGGCGTCTTAACCAGAAATATTGATAAATAAAGCCACAAACTGTAGAAATTAACAAAAATGGAATAAAAATTGGAGAATACTTAGGGAATCCAAGCGAAAATTCCTTCGTCGAGATTGATGTTACAAGAATTATCAGCAACATCATTTGTAATGAAAAGTATATTCCAATATAAACCATCATCAGAGAAAAAGTTGCTAAAATTTGTCTTTTATATGCAAACATTCCTGCTAATGGAATAAAAAAAGCAACAATTAAATAAAGTAAGAAGAAAATGAGAAGATCAAAAAACCAATAAGTTAATGGATTTATTAATAAAACCTCTTTTAAATACCAGGAAAAAACCCAAATAATTAAAGATAATATAAATACTCCTGTAAACGAAATAAACATCATACTTGCTGATGCGCGAGTATTCGCTAAGCTTTTAAAATATGCTTTATTTAATTCTTCAACTTCTTTCACTTTAACCTCCAATCATAGAATCAAGCCAGTCACCTAAAGCATTTCCTATCTGTTTAGCACCATCTTTAGCGTGATCTACTATACTCTTATTCCCAAAATTAGCATTATTCATAACATAATTGATTACAATCCCTGCACCTGCACCTATAACAGTTCCTAAAGGAGGTAAAAATGCTGAACCAATAGCCGCACCCATGCCTGCAGCTGCAGCCCCTGATCCAATATCTACGGCTGTATCAATCGTAAAGTCCCGCGCTTCTTTGGCCGAGATACCATCAGACATATCCACATTCTCCCTAAAATTATTATAGATATTTATAGCTGTCAAAATTCCTCCAGCTAATTTAAACGTTTTGCCAAATTTCCCTACCTCTCTCCAGCCTTTAAAATCATTTAATGGATTAACAGATTCTTTGAAACCACTCCAGCCTGCTTTCCCCATTTCACTAAAACGAGCGATACCTTTTAAATTTCCAGAGTAGTGGTAGTTTTTTAAATCAATTCCTGAAGCATTTTGGAAATTTCGACCATGCCCGTATAAATTGTTAGTAGAAGATTTGAAAAGGAATCTATTGCCCCATCTCATTCTTCCTTGGCTATCCATTGTTATTTTTATACCATTAAGAAAAATATTTGCTCCTCGATAGGTGATGACAGCTTCCCCCATTGATTTAATATAATCTAAAACATCTTCTGCTTCAGGAGGAGTTAAACCAAAAGTTTCACTAATTTTCGATACAGAAATTTCTTTTTGCTGTTCTGAGACTACCGTCCCACTATACTTAGACTCGGCAAGCTGTTTTGCGAGAGCATTTTGGTACTTCACAGCTTTGGAGTTGCTATGGATAGCTGTGTGAATCTC
>NZ_NCUK01000006.1:0-3954 GCF_002096445.1 Streptococcus oralis subsp. oralis | reverse complement strand
GGATCTTTATGGAGACTATGTAATTGACATGTATTGTGAGGTTGAAAAAGATTGATGAAACTACCAGAAAATGTTGTCAAAGTTAATAAAATTGCTTTTCAAAATGTGGTTAGACAGAGACTATCATTTCATTACAGTGAGATGGAAGAGCATTTGGAACAGTTTATAAAAGGAATTGTAGAAGCGGGCTATCAATTAAAAGGCCCGTTCTTTTACAGTTTGAATAACGTTCCGTTAAATGAAGTAATAGAAATTGAGTTATTTATGCCTATATCCAACGATTTATTTAGTTTAAAAGGTTATAATTTTTCAACTTATTTTGAAATTAGCAATTTACTAAAAACGATTATTAAAGGAGACCTTAAGACTTTGACAGAAATAGAATATGCAAAATTAATAATAGCACTGGAAGAAAATGATTTGGAGATGGTAACCCCTTTTTATCACGTGGTTCCCAAAAACGGCTTAGAATATTTAGAATTATTGGTAGGCTATTCCAAAAATATTTAGGAATGTAACTGAAGGTCGATAACTATGTCAATGCCCTAGATAGCATTGTCAGTCGCTATGATGGACTTGTGAAGCTCTTTCAAGACACGGTGTCAGAGACCGACAACAGTGCCATTATTAAGACAGAATACCTAGAACACATCAAGCAACGGATGAAAGATCCGATCGAGGGATTAAAGAGCAGTTCCAGTAAGACGAAAAATATCTATGCAGGGATTAGTGATATCCTAACATTAACGAATCCAAGCTTGGATAATGTGAACACGAGCTATAATCAAGCAGTCAAGAGTTTAGATGATACCATAAAGAACATGGAAGCTTTTAATAGTGTACTTCTAAAAACAGATACATTTGACCTTATCGATATGCAAAATAGTGAAATCGCTACCCTATCAGGTTATGCCTCTCTTCCGTATGGGAACCGCGTATCGAGAAATTATTATAATCGAACTCAGTTTAAAAACTCAGTTTCAGAGATACACACAGCTATCCATAGCAACTCCAAAGCTGTGAAGTACCAAAATGCTCTCGCAAAACAGCTTGCCGAGTCTAAGTATAGTGGGAAGGTGGACTTAAACAATCAAAACTATTCTGATGTAATTTCAAATGATTTAAAAAATAATTTCGCCAGTGAGTCAATCATGAATGGTATTGATGTGTTTGGAGATAAGGGCTGGGTTAAATTATTGGAAAAGACCCCGACTGTTGTGGGAGGGTTGATTAATGGTTTATATAAATTAAGCGATTCACTTGGAAGTTTTATTAACCTCGGAACTAATGGTATAGTTCCTCCTAATATTTTTGATAATGTAAGTAATGTCGCGTCAGGATCTTTTATAAGTATAGGAAAAGGCATTGAATCTGTTGCTAAGTCGGGGCCAGAAATAGGCCGAGCGATGACATTTATCGGTCCTGCTATTGATTTTACTGCTCAGGTTTCAGCTGGTGAAAATGTTCCGAACGCAGTTATTAAGAGTGGGGCCCATGCAGCAATATCTACCGGCGCTATGACCATTGGTATGAATACAGGAGCAGCAATTGGAGCTACTATTGGTAGTGTTATACCTATTGCAGGAACTGCTGTAGGTGGTATTGTTGGAGCTGCTGCAGGGTTTATAGTAGGAGTAGGTTTATCAATTGCAGGCAATGCTGTATTTGATATGATTTATGATAACACTGTTGGAAAGGAAGTCACAAAAATAACAAATAATGTAGTAAAAGCAGGTAAGGAAGTTATAGATGGTGTTGGTAATGCAGTATCTGACTTTTTCAGTGGTATTGGAACTGTATTTCAGTGATAGGAGACTCTCTTGGACGAAAATAAAATTATAAAGTTAAAGGACGTTGAATTTGTAGGCATTGGTAATTTTGAAGGGGAAACAGTTTTTTTTGATAAGAAAACAGACAAGATGTTCTTAGGTCATTCTAAAACAAAGTTTAAAGTGTCTCCTATCGCTTTCTCAACAGGAGTAGCACTTATCCTTTATGTGATTGTAAGAGAAATAACAAAAGTTCAGGTGTTTAGTGGTTTTTGGCCCTTGACTTTTGGTTTTTTTCTAATGATCATTATCTCCAAACTTCTCTATAGACCAGCTTTGAATGAAGAATTAGTTATTAGTCCTTTTGTGCTTTCAAACATTGATATGATAACTTTTCTTAAAAAAGAGAAGAAAAATATAGTTAAGAGCCATCTAATTATATTATTGGCATTTCTTTTTCCAGTGCTTTTTTCTATAGTTTATTTATTGACTTCTAATTTTTTGTTTTTGTTTTTAGCCATTTTATTTTTTATGTTCCCCCTATTGTTATTAAACACGAAACCAATACAGAGATTTAAAGTGGTTCATATGTTAGACAAAAAATATTCCACTAAGGAAAAGGATTCATGAAAAAATATTTAAAAAATATGGTTCCGATAGGAACAATTGATAAAAATCCAGTTTATTTTGATAAAAAAGATCTAACTTTATATAGAGTAAGGGAACGGAATTCTTTTCTTGAAACTGCTGGTAGTAGCTTGATCATGATTCTTTATGTAATAATCGGAAAAGTAAATTCCCAATACTATTTAACCATTCTGGGAAGATATTAATTTCTAATGATAGGTGTTCTGATTTCCTTTATAACAGCCTTTGTTGTTTGTTATGTGACGTTCTATCGAGAGAGGGAAGTGGAAAAACTTCAATTAGAGGAAAAAGCAATGAGGAATTTTGTGTTAAGAGAGCGAAAGAATGTCTTTTTTACCTATTTATCTCTTATCATATTCCCACTAATTATAATATTTTTTGCGAACCTCTTTATCACATATGGCAATCTTCCGTGGGGAGCTGTTTCAGTTTTATTTATGACTATGTATTTTATGTTCTTTTATAATAAAATATTCCAAAGAGGAAAAATCATAAATGGACTTTATAAAGCTTATAATTAAGAAAGATAATTATGAAAAGCAACACTAAAAATTTCGTTGTCCTAGGTATATATCAGGAAAAATCTGTCTACTATAACAATGAAAATCATCAACTTTTATATCCAACAAAGGATAAAACTAATGGAGCAGCTACCATTACTGGTTACAGTTCAATTGCTCTTGTTTTATATATTGTTTTGAGAAGTATAAGTGAAGATGGGAAAGTACCAACAGATCTTCGTATACTGTCTTTAATTTTTGCTTATATTATCATTAGTATTGGTAGCAGTCTATTACTTTATTATGTTTTAAACCGTGTCATTGAGTTAGAAGAATTTCAAATTGATTTAAGAAACTATCAAAACTTTTTAAAGCAAGAAAAAAGGAATGTTTTAATATTATATATAACGATGCTCTGTTTTTTGATTATAGGAATAGTGACTGCTGCAATTTTTATAAGTTCGGGTAATTATATTAGTCTTGTATTAACTTTATCATCATATTTTATCGTATACACTATTTTAAATACCAAATTGATTAAACGCAGCATGATATTGAGACAGTTATACAAAGAATTAAGTAATAAGGAGAGTTAATAATGAATGATAAAATATTGCCAATCGGAAGTGTGATTCAACTTCATAACGGAGAAGTGAAGTTAATGATTTTATCTCGTTTTCCACTCTATAATAATCAAGGGACAATTGGTTATTTCGATTATTCGGCATGTTTATATCCAAATGGAAATACGGATAATCAATGTTATTTTTTTAACAAAGAAGATATAAGTAAAGTTTGGTTTGAGGGGTATATTGATGACCAAGAAAAAAGCGCTCAACAGCTTTTTGAGAAGGAACAAAAAAATATTAAATACCCTCACTTAAAGTTAAATAACATATAGAAAAAGTAGATTTAGAGATAGGAACAAGGAGTACAAGCGAGCAGATGGACTTTTTTGTAGTCATTTCAGGTCGTCGAGTTGATTTGGATAATGGTCATTATATGGACTACATCGGTCATGGCTATCCATTTGGATT
>NZ_NCUK01000007.1:0-4545 GCF_002096445.1 Streptococcus oralis subsp. oralis | reverse complement strand
TTCTGTCCTTTTTTGAATCTAGTATTTACTTTTTTTATGACATAAAGAATAAAACTTCCCAAAATATCCAGTCCTATTGAGATTATAAATATTCTCCCAAACCAAATAAGCCAAAGGGGGGTGTATGAACTAGGACTAAAATAGCCTATATTATACATAATACCTAGGAATATTGAACAAAACAAAATCTCAAGGGAAATTCTAATCTTTGCTTTCTTCAAACTGAAATCCTTAAATAAATTTCGAAAAGTCTCTTTTTTCTTAGGTACATCTTCCCAATACTCCTTGCTTTGAGTTTTTAGATATAAAAGATAGGCGACTTCTGTGATGAGTTGGGAGAAGCCATAGCTAAAAAGTACCGCTGTTAGAATTCCTAAAACTAGCGCAAACTTACCAGAAAGAACACCGCCTAGCATGGAAACTGTAAAAATAATGAGAAGAGAATTATTATTGTGGGCACTAGATTTCGCAAAAAAATTACCCATTGTTCTATTGGTAGAAAAACCTTTTTTTAACTCGCTTTTTAGCCAAAAATAGTGATAAACAAAACCAACAACTGTACAGATTAACAAAAAAGGAATGGTGTATAATGAACGTTCGTTATATTCTTGCAAATTAGTCCCTGAATAAACAAGAATAATATAAGATATAAGTATCAAAGATAAAAAAATACCTATATAAGATAAAAGTAATAATATGGTTGATAAAATCTGTCTACGATAAATAAATGTCATTCCTAGCGGAATAAAGGTTGCCACGACAAGATAAATAACATAAATCAAAACAAAATCAAAAAAGTAATTTTCCAAAGGATTTATTCCGTAGCCTTTAACAAAATAAAAATATTGGAAAAGCAGAAACAATGCCGAAGCGAAGGCTCCTGTGAACGAAATAACCATCATACTTGCAGATGCGCGAGTGTTTGCTAAGCTTTTAAAATATACTTTATTTAATTCTTCAACTTCTTTCACTGTTTTTTCTTTCACTTTAACCTCCTAAATTGATCTAACTATAAGCTTGTTTCATTAAAAATCGTAGCTTAATCTGCTTATTCTTAATTTTTAATAAATTGATTAAAATCTCTAGAAATCAATTTTTTTCAATTAAATATCTTTATTTTCTAATTCTTTGTTTAACTGTCTAAATAAGTTATTAATTATTTTTCCTCTTAGGAAGATTTTATTATAAAAGAACATAAAATATATAGTCATAAATAAAACTGAAACAACTCCCCACGGAAGATTGCCATATGTGATAAAGAGGTATGCAAAGAATATTATAATTAGTGGTAATATGATAAGAGATAAATAGGTAAACAAGATATTTTTTCGCTCTCTTAACACAAAGTTCCTCATTGCTTTTTCCTCTAATTGAAGTTTTTCCACTTCTCTCTCACGATGGAAGGTCGCATAACAAACAACAAAGGCTGTTATAAAGGAAATCAGGATGCCTATCATTAAAAATTGATATCTTCCCAGAATGGTTAAATAGTATTTTGAATTAACTTTTCCAATTATGACATAAATAATCATGATCAAGCTACTGCCAGCAGTTTCCAAAAAAGAAGTCTTTTTTCTTACTATGTATAAACTAGAATCTTTTTTATCAAAATAAACTGGATTTTTATCAATTGTTCCTATAGGAACCTTATTTTTTAAATATTTTTTCATATATCATTTTCCTTTTAATCTTGATTATAACATTTTCTCACCATATAGAAAATCCTAGAATGAAATTCTAGGATTTGTATGTCATTTTTTGAAGTCTTCTATGGTGAAGTGGTCATAGGTGATTTTTGAGACTTCCTTCTTTTAGGCCTCTACCAACTTTTAATCTCTTTTAGCTCGTATTCCTACCATGATATCTGTGTATAAAACATCATTTACCTTACTTGAAATATAAAATACGGGTGTAGATTCTTCTAAGTCATTGTCGATCAATAAATTGGTTAACAGGTATATAGCCTTATCAAAGTCAACAGCTTTCTCTCCAGTAACTCTAACTCCTACCATTTGAGGAACTAAAAAATAACTGTTATAAGCTGTCCCTTCCAGTAATTCATTCTCTCCTAAATAATCCTCATGAACGGGAAGATAGACTGTGATGTTGTATGTCCCATCATCCAACTCTCCGATATGAGGACATGAGTAAAAGGGATTACTTTTAGGCGTATATCCAGCTGCTACTGCTGTTTGAACCATATCTTGAAAGGCTACTGCAATTTCATCACCAGTAATGTTGTAATCGACACTTAAGACATTACTCATCATTAATGATTGATTCATACCATATGTAATTTCTGCCATTTTACTTCTCCACTGGGATAATCAAATCTACAAACAAATCATCATAAACTGGAATCAAGACCAAATACAACTTGTCTTGCAACTTCCAACCGTGGTCTCTGATGTAATCCTTCATCTCGTAGATGGACTGGTCCAAGCCATCCTCAAATGGCACACGTTTGCTGATACCCTCAATATTTAAACTAGCTTGGTACCTTAGTTGGCTCGTTGAGTTTGTTTCTGAAATGACAGGTATATAAACGGTAACGTCCTGTTCTTCTTCGTCAAACTGAGTTGGAGTCATTTCAAAAATGGTCGGACCATCTTTATAGATGCCATTGGTATAGGGTAAGAGTTCTGTGTGGACAAACAACTCCAATAGTTCGTCCGCTTGAATCTGGACCTGGTCTGTCATCAAATGTTCCATATGAATCTGGATTTCTTTAATCATGTTTCTTTTCCTTTTTAAATCTATTTTTATCAAATTCTTTATTTTGAATCAAATCCGAAGACACTTCTATATGCTTGATTGGTCTTGTTTCCTCAATATCATGACGATGTTGGTAGGCATAGATAATATGAAACCAAGGTAAGTACACAGCTTGTCCAAAAGCCATTGATAATAAAGACATTCCCCATCCCATAAAATAATCATATCCAATCATTGCTAAAAATATACAGACACACGATAAAATAAGTGGAGGAGCGATAACAAAATTAAGCATAAATTTGCTGGCTTTCTGCGAGATAACTTCTTCAGAGTCTAAATTGACCAAACAGCTCATAACGACTATAACAATAATGGATTGGATAAGAGGGAGGGATAACTTTAAACCGATAAAACTATGATCCCCACTCAAACTATTAAAAGTAATAATAGCATAAATATGACCAGTCAGATACATGAGATAGGTTCCAAAACTAGTTAAAATTCCTCGTCTAAGATCCAGTAAAAATACCAGATTTAAAATCCAAACAACAATCCCTGTAATAATCAAACCTTGATATAAGGCAGGATTTTTTAAAATATTTAATCCTGCAAGCCAAAATCCTGTAAATACCAAGGGATACAAAATAAAAATCCCATTTAATACCCCCCAAAGAGGAACTGGTCCTTGTATTTTGCTTCGTTGAAATTCAAAAGTTTTTTTTATTCGTTCCAGTATCATTTAAACCATCCTCTCATGCCTTTTATCAGGCTATTGACTCCTTTTTTAAGATTATCAGTTATATGAAAACTATCGTTAAGTTTATTTGCAACCCAAACCGCACCTGCGGATGCTGCGATTGCACCTAAACCAGTTAACCAAACAGGAGCAGTAGCAATACCTGCCACCCCTGCTACAAATCCTGCAAATGCAGCCCCAGCACTCGCTGCGGCAGTTGCCGCAACAGTTGTTCCTGCCGCCTTGGCCGCATCAATCACAAAACCTGTTGCCACACTTGCTTTAACTTCATTACCTCTAAGACCCTGACGTTTGGCATTCTGAGAATTATCATGTATTTTCGAAAAAGTATCGACAACATCTAAGGCAACACCAACAACTGCTGCTCCTTTTAAGAACTTACCAAACTTCGTAGCGGATTTAAAACCTTCTTTGTAATTTTTAAAGCTATCTGTAGCAGACTTAACTAAACCTTTAAATCCTCCAGATGCGCCTGCCTTTCCTAAACTCCACAGGCCTTTACCAGCGCCTTTGAAAGTTATCTCTTTAATAAATTCTTCTTTCAATAGGCTTCCAGTTGTAGACACAAGTGATTTTCCGACACTAGCCACTTTGGTACTAAATCGAGTTGTATCTGTAAAAGATTTGAAAACCTTACTCAATTCTTCATTATATTTAGTATAACCTAGCTTTTTCATTATGGATTTGAAGGTCTGTGGAACACCACCGTTTTTATATTGAACTACCTTATAAGTACGACTACCATTTAATTTCTTAGTAACTTCAAAATAATTATCTAGAAGTTCCCCAAATTTTGTTGTCTCTTTAAGAACAATGGTATCTCCTTTTTTATTTTGACTAAAACGATACAACGCATATAAAGCTGGCAAAATAGATTTTAAATGTTTTTTATAGTCCTTACTATTTTTATATAAATCACTCTTTGTGACATTTTTATAAACATTAAATAATGAATCTATTAAGTTCTCATTTTCGGCCACCGTCCCACTATACTTAGACTCGGCAAGCTGTTTTGCGAGAGCATTTTGGTACTTCACAGCTTTGGAGTTGCTATGGATAGCTGTGTGAATCTC
>NZ_NCUK01000008.1:0-5190 GCF_002096445.1 Streptococcus oralis subsp. oralis | reverse complement strand
AGGTCCGTTGGTCAAGGGGTTAAGACACCGCCTTTTCACGGCGGTAACACGGGTTCGAATCCCGTACGGACTATGGTGTATTGCGGTTAAAAAAACTTGAAAAAAGTTTAAAAAATCTGTTGACAGAGACAGGTAGCTGTGATATACTAATATAGTTGTCGCTCGAGAGAGAATGAGTGACAAAGACCTTTGAAAACTGAACAAGACGAACCAATGTGCAGGGCACTATAACAGAAGTTATAGTACTGAACAATGAAAAAACAATAAATCTGTCAGTGACAGAAATGAGTGAGAACTCAAACTTTTAATGAGAGTTTGATCCTGGCTCAGGACGAACGCTGGCGGCGTGCCTAATACATGCAAGTAGAACGCTGAAGGAGGAGCTTGCTCTTCTGGATGAGTTGCGAACGGGTGAGTAACGCGTAGGTAACCTGCCTGGTAGCGGGGGATAACTATTGGAAACGATAGCTAATACCGCATAACAACAGTTGTTGCATGACAGCTGTTTAAAAGGTGCAATTGCATCACTACCAGATGGACCTGCGTTGTATTAGCTAGTTGGTGGGGTAACGGCTCACCAAGGCAACGATACATAGCCGACCTGAGAGGGTGATCGGCCACACTGGGACTGAGACACGGCCCAGACTCCTACGGGAGGCAGCAGTAGGGAATCTTCGGCAATGGACGGAAGTCTGACCGAGCAACGCCGCGTGAGTGAAGAAGGTTTTCGGATCGTAAAGCTCTGTTGTAAGAGAAGAACGAGTGTGAGAGTGGAAAGTTCACACTGTGACGGTATCTTACCAGAAAGGGACGGCTAACTACGTGCCAGCAGCCGCGGTAATACGTAGGTCCCGAGCGTTGTCCGGATTTATTGGGCGTAAAGCGAGCGCAGGCGGTTAGATAAGTCTGAAGTTAAAGGCTGTGGCTTAACCATAGTACGCTTTGGAAACTGTTTAACTTGAGTGCAAGAGGGGAGAGTGGAATTCCATGTGTAGCGGTGAAATGCGTAGATATATGGAGGAACACCGGTGGCGAAAGCGGCTCTCTGGCTTGTAACTGACGCTGAGGCTCGAAAGCGTGGGGAGCAAACAGGATTAGATACCCTGGTAGTCCACGCCGTAAACGATGAGTGCTAGGTGTTAGACCCTTTCCGGGGTTTAGTGCCGCAGCTAACGCATTAAGCACTCCGCCTGGGGAGTACGACCGCAAGGTTGAAACTCAAAGGAATTGACGGGGGCCCGCACAAGCGGTGGAGCATGTGGTTTAATTCGAAGCAACGCGAAGAACCTTACCAGGTCTTGACATCCCTCTGACCGCTCTAGAGATAGAGTTTTCCTTCGGGACAGAGGTGACAGGTGGTGCATGGTTGTCGTCAGCTCGTGTCGTGAGATGTTGGGTTAAGTCCCGCAACGAGCGCAACCCCTATTGTTAGTTGCCATCATTCAGTTGGGCACTCTAGCGAGACTGCCGGTAATAAACCGGAGGAAGGTGGGGATGACGTCAAATCATCATGCCCCTTATGACCTGGGCTACACACGTGCTACAATGGCTGGTACAACGAGTCGCAAGCCGGTGACGGCAAGCTAATCTCTTAAAGCCAGTCTCAGTTCGGATTGTAGGCTGCAACTCGCCTACATGAAGTCGGAATCGCTAGTAATCGCGGATCAGCACGCCGCGGTGAATACGTTCCCGGGCCTTGTACACACCGCCCGTCACACCACGAGAGTTTGTAACACCCGAAGTCGGTGAGGTAACCTTTTAGGAGCCAGCCGCCTAAGGTGGGATAGATGATTGGGGTGAAGTCGTAACAAGGTAGCCGTATCGGAAGGTGCGGCTGGATCACCTCCTTTCTAAGGATAAGGAACTGCACATTGGTCTTGTTTAGTCTTGAGAGGTCTTGTGGGGCCTTAGCTCAGCTGGGAGAGCGCCTGCTTTGCACGCAGGAGGTCAGCGGTTCGATCCCGCTAGGCTCCATTGGTGAGAGATCACCAAGTAATGCACATTGAAAATTGAATATCTATATCAAATAGTAACAAGAAAATAAACCGAAACGCTGTAGTATTAAAAGAGTTTATGACTGAAAGGTCAAAAATAAGGTTAAGTTAATAAGGGCGCACGGTGGATGCCTTGGCACTAGGAGCCGAAGAAGGACGTGACAAACGACGATATGCCTTGGGTAGCTGTAAGTAAGCGATGATCCAGGGATTTCCGAATGGGGGAACCCAACAGGTACTACCTGTTACCCACATCTGTTAAGGATGTGAGGAGGAAGACGCAGTGAACTGAAACATCTAAGTAGCTGCAGGAAGAGAAAGCAAAAGCGATTGCCTTAGTAGCGGCGAGCGAAACGGCAGGAGGGCAAACCGAAGAGTTTACTCTTCGGGGTTGTAGGACTGCAATGTGGACTCAAAGATTATAGAAGAATGATTTGGGAAGATCAGCCAAAGAGAGTAACAGCCTCGTATTTAAAATAGTCTTTGTACCTAGCAGTATCCTGAGTACGGCGGGACACGTGAAATCCCGTCGGAATCTGGGAGGACCATCTCCCAACCCTAAATACTCCCTAGTGACCGATAGTGAACCAGTACCGTGAGGGAAAGGTGAAAAGCACCCCGGGAGGGGAGTGAAATAGAACCTGAAACCGTGTGCCTACAACAAGTTCGAGCCCGTTAATGGGTGAGAGCGTGCCTTTTGTAGAATGAACCGGCGAGTTACGATATGATGCGAGGTTAAGTTGAAGAGACGGAGCCGCAGGGAAACCGAGTCTGAATAGGGCGAATTAGTATCATGTCGTAGACCCGAAACCATGTGACCTACCCATGAGCAGGTTGAAGGTGCGGTAAGACGCACTGGAGGACCGAACCAGGGCACGTTGAAAAGTGCTTGGATGACTTGTGGGTAGCGGAGAAATTCCAAACGAACTTGGAGATAGCTGGTTCTCTCCGAAATAGCTTTAGGGCTAGCGTCGACATAAAGATTCTTGGAGGTAGAGCACTGTTTGGGTGAGGGGTCCATCCCGGATTACCAATCTCAGATAAACTCCGAATGCCAATGAATTATGGTCGGCAGTCAGACTGCGAGTGCTAAGATCCGTAGTCGAAAGGGAAACAGCCCAGACCACCAGCTAAGGTCCCAAAATAATTGTTAAGTGGAAAAGGATGTGGGGTTGCACAGACAACTAGGATGTTAGCTTAGAAGCAGCTATTCATTCAAAGAGTGCGTAATAGCTCACTAGTCGAGTGACCCTGCGCCGAAAATGTACCGGGGCTAAAACAATTTACCGAAGCTGTGGATACCTTTATAGGTATGGTAGGAGAGCGTTCTATGTGTGGAGAAGGTATACCGTGAGGAGTGCTGGAACGCATAGAAGTGAGAATGCCGGTATGAGTAGCGAAAGACAGGTGAGAATCCTGTCCACCGTAAGACTAAGGTTTCCAGGGGAAGGCTCGTCCGCCCTGGGTTAGTCGGGACCTAAGGAGAGACCGAAAGGTGTATCCGATGGACAACAGGTTGATATTCCTGTACTAGAGTATGTAGTGATGGAGGGACGCAGTAGGCTAACTAAAGCAGACGAATGGAAGAGTCTGTCTAAGCAGTGAGGTGTGATATGAGTCAAATGCTTATATCTATAACATTGAGCTGTGATGGGGAGCGAAGTTTAGTAGCGAAGTTAGTGACGTCACACTGCCAAGAAAAGCTTCTAGCGTTTAAATATACTCTACCCGTACCGCAAACCGACACAGGTAGTCGAGGCGAGTAGCCTCAGGTGAGCGAGAGAACTCTCGTTAAGGAACTCGGCAAAATGACCCCGTAACTTCGGGAGAAGGGGTGCTGACTTTAGGTCAGCCGCAGTGAATAGGCCCAAGCAACTGTTTATCAAAAACACAGCTCTCTGCTAAATCGTAAGATGATGTATAGGGGGTGACGCCTGCCCGGTGCTGGAAGGTTAAGAGGAGTGCTTAGAGGTAACTCGAAGGTATGAATTGAAGCCCCAGTAAACGGCGGCCGTAACTATAACGGTCCTAAGGTAGCGAAATTCCTTGTCGGGTAAGTTCCGACCCGCACGAAAGGCGTAATGATTTGGGCACTGTCTCAACGAGAGACTCGGTGAAATTTTAGTACCTGTGAAGATGCAGGTTACCCGCGACAGGACGGAAAGACCCCATGGAGCTTTACTGCAGTTTGATATTGAGTGTCTGTACCACATGTACAGGATAGGTAGGAGTCTATGAGATCGGGACGCCAGTTTCGAAGGAGACGTTGTTGGGATACTACCCTTGTGTTATGGCCACTCTAACCCGGATAGGTTATCCCTATCGGAGACAGTGTCTGACGGGCAGTTTGACTGGGGCGGTCGCCTCCTAAAAGGTAACGGAGGCGCCCAAAGGTTCCCTCAGAATGGTTGGAAATCATTCGCAGAGTGTAAAGGTATAAGGGAGCTTGACTGCGAGAGCTACAACTCGAGCAGGGACGAAAGTCGGGCTTAGTGATCCGGTGGTTCCGTATGGAAGGGCCATCGCTCAACGGATAAAAGCTACCCTGGGGATAACAGGCTTATCTCCCCCAAGAGTTCACATCGACGGGGAGGTTTGGCACCTCGATGTCGGCTCGTCGCATCCTGGGGCTGTAGTCGGTCCCAAGGGTTGGGCTGTTCGCCCATTAAAGCGGCACGCGAGCTGGGTTCAGAACGTCGTGAGACAGTTCGGTCCCTATCCGTCGCGGGCGTAGGAAATTTGAGAGGATCTGCTCCTAGTACGAGAGGACCAGAGTGGACTTACCGCTGGTGTACCAGTTGTCTTGCCAAAGGCATCGCTGGGTAGCTATGTAGGGAAGGGATAAACGCTGAAAGCATCTAAGTGTGAAACCCACCTCAAGATGAGATTTCCCATGATTTTATATCAGTAAGAGCCCTGAGAGATGATCAGGTAGATAGGTTAGAAGTGGAAGTGTGGCGACACATGTAGCGGACTAATACTAATAGCTCGAGGACTTATCCAAAGTAACTGAGAATACGAAGTGTGAGGTTTTCTTGGTATTTGATAGATATTCAATTTTGAGTAGGTATTACTCAGAGTTAAGTGACGATAGCCTAGGAGATACACCTGTACCCATGCCGAACACAGCAGTTAAGCCCTAGAACGCCGGAAGTAGTTGGGGGTTGCCCCCTGTGAGATATGGAAGTCGCTTAGC